>CAMDGW010000019.1 GCA_945897695.1 Pseudobacteriovorax antillogorgiicola
TGCCAACGCGCCAGCAGAGACGATGCAGTTCAGTATTTATCAGGACTGGCTGATGGCATGGACTGGGCAAATCCTAGTCAGGAAAAGGCTCTTAATAGTGTCAAGAAGAAAGGACTGGATGACTTCAGGCTTATACTAAGGTCGGACCATTTGCAGCGATGTGAACATTCTTTTAGTGAAAATATGACTTTTACCAGGATTGTTCAGTTCCGGAATGAGGACACTGGCTATAATGTGCAGTTTACCGAAGGATTTGAAGACTAAAACCCAGACCTGCGCTTGCTACTGCAAACCAAAAAGCCCCCCGCAAAGATAGCCGGGGAGCTTTTAGATACATTAAAAGTTAGCCACAGGTGGATTGCGGTACTCAAACTCCGGTAATCTAAGACGGCGTCCCCACTTGCTCTCCATGCAGTACTTCAGGATCTCGCGACCATAAGTTCTCCAGTGAGGTGCTGATTTCCCGCCAAGTTTTTTGAGGTACTCAGTAGATCTTCTGTTATCGAAGATCACATTGGTTCCCGATAGGTAGTCGTTATACACGGACGCCATTTCGCAGGTGCGCCAAAAATTTTCGTCCATAAGTCTTCTAAGCCATGTGGCTCTGAGGATCTTGAACATCCAGACTGGAATCAGAGGGCGTCTTTTGATAGTGGTCAGGCTGAACGCATCACTTAGGAATTCGTCGATACGGACACTTTTCTCTTTACCTGCTGTGAGATAAAACGTTTCGCCTAGGCTTTTTGAAGTCATCATGATCCTGTACATCGAGGACGCGACGTAATCTACCGGAACAATATCGAGACGTGCATTACGTTTGCACGGGACAAACGGCAGAATGTCCTTGGACAAAAGCTGTAGTGGCCAATAGAGAACTTTAAAGTGCGGTGTAAAGCCATTTCTTGAGTCACCCACGACTATTGAGGGTCGATAAATAGTTGTTGGTAAATCCTGCATGTAATCGCGAACAAGTAGTTCAGCCTCGAACTTGCTTTGTTCGTAAGCGTTAGCGAAGCTTTGTTTGCGGTCCAGATCGTTTTCTGTAACTAGTCCGGCTTTTGTACCGGCTACAAAGGCTGTAGAAACGTAGTCGAAACGCTGGAGTGCACCAGATTTTCTAGCTTTCACAGCGAAATCCAAGAGCTTCCTTGTTCCCTCGACGTTAATTAGTCGCGACTCTTGTAATGGAGCGGCAAAGTCGGTGCTGGCACCAATGTGCATGATGTGCGTACACTCGTTGAGCAGCATTTGCTCAGTATCAGCATCGATACCCATGCGGTCCATGGTAAGGTCCCCAGCTGCTGTTGCCAGCTTTTGGGTGGCAAGAGCCCGATCAGCAGGTTTGAAAACCTTCTCGATTAGACTCGCAATGCGTTCCGTCTGAGACTGTCTTGCTGACGGCCTGGTTAGCAAATAGATGGCTTCCACCTTTGGATCTTTCACCAAATACGGTAGCAGTGCTGTACCCAGAAATCCTGTCCCACCTGTAACTAAAACCTTCATGCGTCCCTCCTGCTTAGACAACTGCGACCATTGCGACTGCGGTTTCGTGTGTATGCGAAATTGAAAGTAAAATAGAAGATGCTGAAATGGTTTCCATGTTTTCTTTTAAGCTGTCGTTCAAAACAAATTCTGGAGCGCCCAAATCATTGTGCGTAACCTCAATATCTCGCAATCCCAAGCCGCGGTTACGAAGCGAAGGAATCGCCTTGACCAATGCCTCTTTTGCCGCAAAGTGGCCAGCAAATGATTGGCATGGGTATGCCGAACTTGCGCAGTATTTGCGCTCGCTGGGCGTAAAAACGTTTTCGATAAATCCATTTTGTGAATTTACAAGGACGTTTTCGAACTTTCCCATGGCTACTGTGTCTACGCCAATACCCTTCATGGACCCTCCATCTTGACGATCAGACATGAATACTCTCCGTAAGGTGACGTGCGAAGAATCATAGCCACAGTGTTGGATGGATTGAATTCCTTAGCTGACTTCGTGTCCTTCCACTCGTCAGCAACTGCAGTCGCCGGAATCTCTTTTTTAGAATAAGCATTTTTGAGAAATCCAATTTCAGCCAGTCCACCGGCTTCCATGAGATTGCCCCACCTGGTTGCTGTGGTAGCAACCACAGGGGATTTTTTATTTTTCCATACCTTGCTGACAGCAGATTTTTCTATTGCTGTGACATCAGGTATCGCACTACCTGTCACCATAAGCACCTCAACGTCTTCAGCTGAAACACCAGCGTGGTTGAGAGTATTCATGATTAGCTCTGGGAAAATGGACGTTTCATCTATTTTCCCATATGGACCAATGGCATCAGAGGCTGCCGCACACGATAAAACCTGGCATATTGCCTTTGCGCCGCGTTTTTCAGCGACTGAGCGTTGTTCTAGGGTAGCGAAAGCTGCACCTTCAGCGATCGGCGTGCACTCAGCGTAGCCGCGCATTTTCATTGCTGAGACAAATATTTTGTCGCTATGGGCCGTGTATCCGCCAGCTATTGCGCAGTCTAGGCGTCCGAGCTTCATGGACCGGATGGCGCCAATTAGCGCCATGTGGGAACTCGTTTCCAGCGTCGTGTAGTTTGAATTGGGGCCCCGCGCGTCCAAAGTTTTGGCTCCATAGCAGAGGACATTGTTTGGTAAACCTGTAAGTAGCGTCGTCGGGCTCGCCGTCCTGAAAGTTTCCCCAAAGTTTTTCTCATGGAGAACACCAGAGGAGTCAGTAGCGGCCGAAATACCTTCTTCATAATTGTGGTGATCACTACACGACGATGGAGGAGCGCCAACATATAGTCCCGTGCGGTCCGGATTGATTGTCTGTGACGAAACACCGGAGTTTTTGAGGCATTCTTCAAATGCCACAAGCCCCAGGACATCCCTGTGAGACACAACCTTGACGACCTTGCGGTCAGAAAGGTGGGGAGCAGGGTTGAAGCCCTTGACCTTGTAGTCTTCTTGATTTTTTTTGTTTGCTGGTGCATCGAATGCCTCCAGGTTTGCGTCCATTCCCAGGCCTGTTGCCGTCAACATTCCCAGGCCGGTAATAACGATATCGTTTGGCTTGTTGTTCAGTGTCTTACTCATTATTAAACCCTCCTTGCGACCAGAGATGTATTTGAGCCACCGAATCCAACAGAGTTAGACAGGGCATATGCACTGTTCATGGGACTTGGTTCAGAAGGTGTCAGAGTAACATCACATCCAGGATCTTGTTTCTTCAGATTCACTGAAGGTGGGTATACCTGATACTTGAGGGACATCATGGCGACAGCAAACTCCAAAGCTCCAGCAGCGGAAATTAAGTGGCCAGTCGTGCTCTTTGTGCTGGAAACCTTTGCTTTACTAGAATCTTTAGGGAAGACCTTGCTAATCGCTAGGGACTCAACCTTATCGTTTAGAAGAGTCGAGGTTCCGTGGGCGTTAATGTACCCCACCTGATCAGGCGAAATTCCAGCATCTTTTAGTGCCATTTCCATGGACTCAATAACGCCCCGTCCCTCAGGATGAAGATCGGTTATGCGATAAGCAGATTCAGTTACCCCGTATCCGCAGATTTCACCGATGATATTAGCGCCCCGCTTCTTAGCGTGTTCGTACTCTTCAAACACGAACATACAAGCACCTTCGCCCAAAACAAATCCATCACGGTCCGCATCAAACGGACGAGATGCACTCTTTGGGTCGCTTACGCGTGATGACAGGGCTCCAAGAAGGCAGAAGCCAGCCATCTGGAACGGATTTACCATTGAGTCGGCGCCACCAGTCATAACAACATCGTAGTCTCCGCAGGCGACCATTTCGTATGCTTCGCCGAGCGCTTGGCCTGATGATGCACATGCGGTGTGAATCGTTGAAGTAGCTCCTTTAGCTCCAATCAAACTTGCTACTAATGTTGAAAGAGTATTTGGAAAATACTTGCGATGATAGGGGTTGGTTTCATGTCCCTCATATTTTTCAGTCATATAGACTTCCTTGTGCCATGAGAGTTCTGGGCTTCCCACTCCCACGCCAAGACAAACCGCTGTCTTCAGAGGGTTGTTGTTGAACGTGCTCAGAATTCCAGCTTGTTTTGCTGCTTCAATCGAAGCATTCCAACCAAACTCACCTGCACGATTAAGAAACTTAGATTTTTCGCGCAGCTCAGGCTTCTCTGAGAGACCTGTTTGGTCTAGCTTAAAGTCGCGAACCTGATATGCAAAATTACATGAGAATTTTTCGGCGTCGAAAATCTCGACTTTTCCCACAGTTTTCTTACCTTCGATAATCCCATTCCAGGTCTCTGTCATGGTATTGCCCACCGGCGTGACAGCTCCCACTCCTGTAATAACGACGCGGCGCTTTGTAGGATACATAGTTTGCTCCTTATCATTCCATTCTTACTTCGGTTCGGATGTCGAAAACTACCTGACTCACTTTTTGCGTTGGTAGCGGTATCGACCCCGTAATATTCGCTTTTGATTAACCATGATCTCTGCCACGGTTTCAAAATCGTCACCAGTTGACTCGGTGATCTTGACGTTTACCACAGCGGTATCACCTGGTCTGAGAAACGATTTAATCTTAAGATCCTGCACAGCCACTGGGGCAATATTTCCCTGTGTGGCAGGGTTTTCAGCAACCAGCCGTCTCGTAGCTTCCGCGATCATTTCATTGATAACGACAATTG
Organism: Pseudobacteriovorax antillogorgiicola; assembly: GCA_945897695.1. Classification (GTDB taxonomy): domain Bacteria; phylum Bdellovibrionota_B; class Oligoflexia; order Oligoflexales; family RGVZ01; genus CAMDKS01. Next base: position 4,667 of record CAMDGW010000019.1, read on the forward strand.
GCGTCACCGGGAAGCGAGGGAAGTGATCGGGATAGAAAGGCTCATCTTGACGGAAAACTTTGGCGGTCGATATTGATTTGTCCGGAACGAGTTCAGTCACAACATCCACCAGGCTGCTAAACTGAAACGCGGGAGATTCTGGATTTGCACTCAATCCAGCAGTGGACAGTGTCCCATATCGTTGTCTAGTGACCATGGGATCTTCCAGGTCAGCTAGCGGCATGAAATAACCACCACAATCCTTAATTTCTACGATTGTCTTGCCGCCAATTTTAGCGGTACCAGAGAAGATGAATGAATCTTCACTGCGATCGGTAATCCATGCTTCTAGATCGATGGTTGCAGGAGCAGGAACGCTCTGGCCTAGATCAATACTAGTCGCGAAAAGAAAAACTGGGCGTCCAGAAAAGTCGTTGTCTCTCAGGGCCATCCATGAAACAAGCTGTCCAATGGCCTCTGAAATCACACTCGTGCTGATCAGACAGTTGCCGTCGCTATCTTCACGACGCCAAGGTTCGCCAGCGCTGAAGTCGACCTGACCACGGATTTTTTGTCCTTGGATGTCATGGATACGACTGACGAATAAAAATCGCATAACCCGGTTTCCTTTTCACGATTCTTGCTTGAAAACTTTTGGTCAATTAGACCGTTGCCGTAGCTGGTTTGGATGCAGCGCCTGATACAGGAGCCAAGTCACCCATGCGTTCAAGCACCATGCGCTCGAAAGTTGCTACAGAGAATAGTGTTGGGATGTCTTTGACCTTCAGACCTGTCTTGAAAAAGTTAGGGTCGACTTCAGGCATAATTGCCTTCAGACGAGCAAGTCCTTTTTCCTGCAGCGTACCGTGAACTTCGAATTCACCGTCTGCGAGGTCACCGCGTGCACGGGATTCGATGTCGCCTTTAGGCAGCTTGATGCCGAAAGACTTTTCCAGGCGGAAAACGATATCGAGGAAGTCGATACTTTCTGCGCCAAGGTCGGCCATCAGATTTGCATCGCGAGTTACTTGCTCTTTGTCGCAGTAAAGCGCTTCAGCGATAATTTCCTGGATCTTCTCGAATGTACTTTGCATAACTTGTTCCTTTCTCATAACTTGGTTAATGAACAAACCATTGTTAAAGCTTTAATCCACCGTCAATGTGAATAACTTCACCCGTAATATAGGAAGACAAATCCGATGCCAGGAAGACCGCCATGTTGGCGATATCTTCTGGAGTTCCGAAGCGTTTAAGCAAAACGGACTCAAGGATTTTATCTCCGGCTGCGTCGCGAACGTCTTTGCTCATGTCAGTTGTAATAACTCCAGGAGCAATACAATTTACGCGGACATTTCTGGGCGCAAGCTCAACGGCCAGCGCCTTGGTGACAGCTTCAACGCCGCCTTTGGATGCGGCGTAGTTTACCTGACCACGACCCGGTCGCGATGCTGCTACCGAAGAAATGTTAATGATGTTACCTGAACGAGCTCTGACCATCTGGCGAGCGACAGCCCGACTGACATGAAAGACACCGCCGAGGTTAGTGTTGATCACGTCACTCCAGGCATCGTCTTCCATGGACAAGATGAGGTCGTCTTTGACAATGCCTGCATTGTTAATGAGCACATGAACCGGACCGTGATCAGATTCAATCGTATTTAAAGCATCATCGACCTGCGTAGAGCTTCGAACATCCAACTTGATGCCGTGAACTTTAAGGCCCTTAGCTCTTAAAGAGCCAACGAAATCCTGAGCAGCAGCTTCATTGCTAACATAAGTAGCAATAACATTTGCGCCAGCCTGAGCTGTGGCCTCGGTCATGGCGCGCCCAATTCCGCGAGTGCCGCCTGTTATCATTACGTTTTTGTTTAGCAAGCTGACTTGCATATTCGCCTCCCTTACCGGTCGGTTTAACTCTGATCACCATAGTTGTGTGATTTGTAGGTAAGGGTGTACGGTAGGCGAGTATCAATATGCAAGCATAAAATTATTAGTTATGTGATTTTAGATGTTTAGATAAACATTAGAAATGGATTAGAAAGTTTAGTTCTAATGATTTTAAAGCGGATTCTAAAGGTTAAGAAAATATACCAGTTACCCATGAAATTATAATGGGTAACTGGTATATGTTGCCTAATTTGTTGGTAAAACAGCCCGACCAGGACTGCCCATGACGTGGTAGCCGCAGTCGACATGGAGGGTTTCGCCAGTGGTCGCTGACGCCAGGTCGCTTAGAAGGAAGCCAGTCGAGCGACCAACCTCTTCGGCGCTGATGTTTCTTCCCATGGGCGCAATTGCTTCGTACATGGTGAGCATGTCGCCAGCACCAACCGCTGATGATGCTAATGTCTTAACAGGTCCCGCACTTACAGCGTTTACGCGAATACCTTTTGGTCCGAGATCCCACGCAAGATATTTCGTCGCTGACTCAAGGGCCGCCTTGCAAAGACCCATAAGATTGTAACCACCCACCACACGTTCACCGCCGTAGTAAGTCATCGTTGCCATAGCGCCACCTCGTTCCATGAGAGGGGCTGCTGCGCGAGCGCAGGCGATGAAGCTGTAACAGCTGATGTCCATTGCGTTCAGGAATCCTGCACGACTCGCATCAATTGTTGCGCACTTGATGTCATCCAAGGGGGCGTAGGCAATGGAGTGAACAAAAAAGTCGATTACGCCAAAGTGTTCACGCACTTCGTTGAAAAATCGAGTGATGTCAGAGTCATTGCTAACGTCGCAAGGTTTAACAAATTGGATACCAAGAGGTTCTGCAACACGCATAACTCGCCGCAGCATTTTTGGCGGACCGCCTTCCTTATCTGGAAGGTGACTAAGACCAATCTCAGCTCCTTCCTTTTTAAGAAATTCAGCCACGCCAGCTGCCAGGGAGTGCTCGTTGGCAACACCCATGATAATGCCTTTTTTGCCTGTAAAAAGTCCCATACGGACGGACCTCCGGAAACTCATCTAGAGTTGTCGATACTTGGTCTACGATTCTGGGCTACCCTATAGGATGACTGCATTGGAGACAACCGCAATTCGATTTGTTTTCTTATCTATATATATAGATAAGAAATAGACCTTAAGTCTGAGAGCCCAGAACTGCTCATAAAATGAACTTTTAGCTGGGTTTTCGGTGATAGCGACAGCTTTTAGTTAACGCGAGCGATATAAAACGCCAAGGATGGAGTTGTTACATTATATTCGAAGCTTGTGTCTCCAACCTCTTTGTAGATGGAGTAATTGAAAGCAAATCCAAACCTTGTTCCTTTTTGGGGGCCGAAGACGCATGCAAGTGTGGCACCTTTAGTTTTTTCCAGGCTCATTGACGCAGCCGAAATCGATTTTTCTACCGTATAAGCATAACTTATCGAATACGCGCTTGAAGTATTTTGCTGTCCGGCTTCAACCTCAAAGTTATAGCCAGAAGTCTTGCTCAGATCGGTCATGCCATCAGATTGCGTACTGCCGAGCGATGCGCCAGCAAACAGTGAGTCGGTTAAGCTGAGCCTCAGCGGAAAAAACCACGAATTTGTTGTCACATTCCGCTTTGTTTCAATGGTGTATTCTAAGCCTGCCTGGCCTGTGGGGCTAATATATTCCAATCCGGCGCTGTGTGTACTGGCTTCGTCCCGTGTTGTAACGAAAGTATCAATAATGGTTGTCGATGCCACAGTCGCCTTTGACTCCTTTTTATAGAAAATTTTTTCCCACCTTGAACTCAGTCCAAGCCATAAGCCTGGCCTTACCTGAACGCTTATAGAAGTTTTCATCGCTGGTGTGTCAGTCTTACTTTTGATTGTAGCCTGAGCGCTTTGCCCCTCAGTTGACACAATTGATCCGGAAAAAGTTAAATTTAACCGATCGACTTCAAGTCCCAATCCCCAAGCAATTTTTTTGGAGGGTGTTTTCCCGTAGAAGCTAGTCCCTACAGACCCATATTGTGGTTTGGACTTGAGCTTTGTGGTCCCATCTGAGTCAGCTGACTTGTAATCAATTGTTCCCTGGCTAAGAGTGAGCACGGTTTCAATTAGACTTGTGTCGAACGGAGTTTCTGGAATTGATGTGATTCCTAGTCCAAACATCCAGCTGGGGCCTTTATGGTTCAACTCTGTAGCAACGGTGGTCTCATTTCTTTTTTGGGGTGTATTATTTTTATTTGGTGCATCAGTGGAGTGGCCCAATGTTACATCTTCATTGCTTGTGGGGGGAGTCTCTTCGGCGGCAGGTGAACTCTCGCTTGGAGATTCAGTTGACGTTGAATTACTGGTTGAGGGTGTCTTACCCCGTTTTCTTTTTGATTTGATCGAAGTGTTTTGTGCATAAGCCCCATCGGCCATGATAAGTCCGATGATCAGAGTAAGAAGGCGTATTTTCATTTTAAATTCTTTCATAGGGGTTGAGTTTTAGAAAAGTGCATCAAATCCAAACGTCCAGTATGCCTGCCAAGGCTCATGCACAACTTGGCCAATCCCGAGTCCAACGTTGAAGTGAACCCCTTTATTGTCTAGGAATAGATCCAAGTTGTAGCCATGGGCGCTAATAAGGTCGCTTGCATCCGGGGAGTCTTTGTGTCGCCAAGCTCCGCCATAATTATAAAATCCTGATACATCGAGGCGATCCAAATAAAGTATGGCAATAAACTTATCGATGTCGTTAATGAGGGGATAGTTTGCAAGCACTTTTGCTCTTGCCTGATTTTCACCAAAAATCGGAGAGAATAAGCCGTAATCTTCTGTGATGGCAAAATTAGACTGATTATAGCCGGCCCCTGATCCCGGTATTAGCGTTTTAAGTGGCGTATACATTTCTTGGAGGTCGCGACGTTTTGGGCCTCTGGTGCGGCTCCCTTCAAGTCCTAATTCTAGCTTGCCTTTGCCAATTTTTGTGCCCGTTGTGGCGTTTGCTGCCAAAATGTCATAATGATAAACATTGTTCATAGCAGGTGATGCGACGCGGGATCTAATAGCTGCGCCAGCATAAATCGGATCTGTGCTGTTGGTGCCTATGGAGAAGCTTCCGTAAAGTTCATTGAGGTGACCAACTCTTCTCGCACGACCTATATAAGGCTTCAGATGTGATCCTTTGATTCCCCAAGAGTAGTCCAACGAAATATTTTTCCAGTTTTGAGAATAGAAACCATCCAGATGCCCGCCTGCTTCCTCTAGGTAACTTGAGTATATTTGACCCTTGAAGCGCCCGTTATAAATTTGCGATCGAAAAGCAGAGGCCGACCAGGTTGGAGCAAAACGATTTGTATAAATTGTGACGTCTTGATAGGGGAATCGACTTGCAGCTCCATAGAGCATTGTCAGGCGTAGCGTATCGTTTTGTAGTTCATCCATCAACGGAACGGAGATGATACCAATTTGAGGACCGATGGGATCATCGGCTCCAATCCATGGAAACGCAAAGACCGGACGTCCTCGCCAGCGAGCTGGTCTTGACGTGGCTTTTGTTGTGGTCGACTGCTCAATGCTGGAGGAGATTTCATTTGATATTGCAGATTTCTCGTCGGCGTTTGATTTAATTTCTTCGGACCAGATGTCGGAAGCCTTCATCGCTTCACTTAGAGTGAGTGGTTTATTGGCTCGAATAGTCTCGAGAAGCGGAGACGTCCGGGTTGAAAGATGTTTGCATGGAGTTGCCGGAATAATTTTTGAGTCTACAGGAGAAGTACCGTAACCATCAGCCGTATACATGACAACATTTGGTCGTGGATCATTTGATCCGATGATCCTGACGGGGAAATCAGCTAACTCGATTAATTCTCCGCACTGATCATTCTGCTCCAGTCTTGCAAGCTGACGGATGGATCGATCCCCAGCCAGAATCCAGCGAGACCTACCCGCAAATGCCATGCTGAGTGGGCGTCCACCCAGGTTGGCGCTCAATGTTCGATCGGCGCCCGTAGCCAGCTGAACTTCTATAATTTCATGGTGGTCTCCTGAAACTTGCTCATGATCTTTGGCGAGCCAAATAACGGATGTTACCTTTAAGGAAGGATCTTCCTGATGGCCGAGTAGTCGCAGGTGATAAGGCATGATTGTTTTCAGCGAACATTTTATGGCCTCAGCTTTGAATGTTTCCAAAGGAGCGTGGCAGAGTTGGGCCGATTGTGTGTTTGTTTCAAGCCACCAAACTTTGGAATAGCTGATCCAGAGTCCGTCAATAAATGTTGACTTTTCTCGCTTGATCCATCGAATTTTTTTGTCTTCTTCTTTGAGTCCTACTCGGAATCTTCGATCATTTGCGCCGGCTGAAAAATCATTGACCCAGGCTCGGGTCGTTCCGTTTTTTGCCTCCAGCACTCCAACCACATCGTCAGCACTCGTCTTCTGGATGATTTTTCCATGTTCGAATTCCCAAAACCAAGGGCTACGCAGAAGATTCTTGTGAGGGATTTGGGTGGCTAGCAAAGGAATCTTTGTACGGGATTTCCAGTAGGCCGTAGCTTCGGATTTATAGCGTTCATACAATTCTTTGCCACGCTCGTTGGTCATCATCTGCAATGAACTGTCCATGGGTAGAAAACGGTTGAAAGGTGTCAAGGCCCACGGCCAATTCCAGGGCATGGATGTAGATTTAAATTGCTTCAGAGAGTCTGGAAGTTTATTCGCATTGTGGGTTCGCAGAATCCATGCGACAAACGCTCCACTTGTTGCGTAGCCTCGATAGTTGAACGGTCCACTCGTATAAAGGCTGTGAATTCTGTCCCACGAAGGCCAATTGTTCGTGAGTGCTTGATAGCGCTCAACTCCTGCTTGCTCATCTGATCCGATGGAAACACTAATAGCCTCGGCAAGACCTTCTAGAAACCATGCTTCCATCCAAGGTAAGTGAATGATTGCTCCGGCTGGTCCAAACCAATTATCCAGATGACGGTACATCATTGAATGAGTGTATTCGTGCCAAGCTAGATCCCGCCCACCTTGACCCAGAGTTTGTAGCTCGATTGAGTCTGTTATGAAGTTTGCAAACGAGGGGTTTTCGCTAGCAGCCGACATGTTTACAATCAGCGGAGAATCTCTTTTAACTGACAGCCATCTTTCAAGATGGGGTTTTGCCGCTTCAAGGGACTCAAGAGTGAGCCTGGCCTCGTCAGGAGTTCGACTGTCATGGTAAATTCTGAAATTCGGAGATTCGAGTTCCATAAAACTTAAATCCCGTTGATTGTAGCCAAAACCGATAGGTAATGCTCTCGCGGTGCTCGAAAGCGTGACAGAAAAAATTAAAGAGATGCCCCAGAAAATGATTTGATTCACTGTGGTTATCCTGCGAGGGTTAGGTTTGATTTCTCTTTAAATTATATCATGTTAGAGCCGTAATTTGACAGTCGATGTGTGCAGTTTTGAGCTGGTTAAGGTGCGAAGGTAGAATCTGAATTGTGTGGATTTTTAAGCCTAGGTGGGAGAGAACTGGTCCTCGTCAGTTGTCGCCCATGAGGTATCTCGATGAAGTCCCTGGGTCTTTCGTTTCCTTTTATGATCGCACCTATGGTCGGTATCAGTCATGTGGCTTTCCGTGACCTCATTCGCACCTACACGCCCCAAGGTGTCGATGCCCTCCGGTTTACCGAGATGTTATCGACTCGCAAGCTTCCGAGCGAGAGACTTCATTCGACCCGTGAGCTTAAGGTGTCTTCTGGAGAAACCCACTTTGTCCCTCAGTTGCTTGGTAACGAGGAATCTTTCATTGCTCCTAGTGTAAAAAAACTTATGGAAATCTCTCCCTGGGGATTTGACATCAATATGGGGTGTCCTCAAAGCCATGTGCTGAGGCACAACTGGGGCGTTCGATTGATGGGAGATATCAATTACGCGGCAGACGTGGTGCGCATGGTAAAGCGACATTCTCCAGTACCCGTGAGCGTCAAACTTCGAGGTGGCGCTGATAAGGATCTCGACCTCAACTATCTCAAAGATTTTACGAGTGCACTTGAGTCAGCGGGCGCAGACTGGTTAACGATTCATGCCAGGCCTAAAGCTGCAAAGCACGAAGGCCCAGCAAATTGGGACATCGTTGGAGAGGTGGCCGCGGTCCGAAAAATTCCCGTTGTGGCAAATGGAGATATTCAAACTGCAGAAGACGCCATTAGGATCATCAAAAACTATGGATGCGGTGGAGCCATGATTGCACGTGCGGCAACGGCTCGTCCTTGGATTTTTTGGCAGATCGCTGAAGATTTGGGAATCGATGCTAAACCTGATGGCCGAGAATCGGATCGTGCGCCCAGGACACCAAAGGAAGAGGCGCAAGAATTTTATCGAGCGTTTCTTCGACTGATTGATTTGGTTGAATTTTATTTTGCTGAAGGCGACGGCATCGAAGAGTATGGCCTTCAGAAGCTGCGTTTCTATGCGGCGACCGCTGCACGTTGGTTTATGTTCGGCCATTCATTTTGGCGCCTCACGACAAAGTCGAAGTCATTTGGGGAAATGCGCGAGCGCATCAGTCATTATGCTTCCACGACCGAGCAAGAGATGATTTATAGAATCTCGTGATCACCTATGTTCGAGGTCGAGTCAAACTTGCGGGGGAAGTAGTATTTTTCCATCTGGATAAATTTTATTGAGTGCATTGAATGCCGCGATCCGGTAAGCCTCAGCAAGAGTTGGGTAGTTGAAAATCATGTTGATCAGATCATTGGCGACGCCGTCTTTCAGCATAAATGCGAGCCCGATGTGTACAAGATTAGCGGCATCTTCACCAACAATGTGAATTCCAAGAATTTTATGAGTTTTGCGGTCTATGAGTAATTTTAAAATGCCGTGATGATCGCCCATGATATGGCCTCTGGCCAATTCGTAGTAATAGGCGCGCCCAACAACATAGTCGACGCCTGATTCTTTCAGTTGCTCTTCCGTTGGTCCAACGCTGGAGAGTTCTGGGATGGTATAAACTCCGATAGGAAAGTGCTTGGGAAATTCGCTTTTGATTGTGGCAAAAGCATGGAGAGCACAAAACCGACCTTGCTGAGCCGATGTTGCGGCCAGTGCGGGGGGGCCAATGACGTCGCCTGCTGCGTAAATGTGCGGAATATCAGTCTGGAAGGCGTCATTGACCGCGATTATTCCGCGTTCATTGATCTTGATACCTAGTTTTTCAAGCCCCATGTTTTCTGAGTTGGAGATCCTTCCGGCCGCAAAAAATAGGACATCGGTCTCGATTTTATCATCGGTCAGTTCAACAGATACTTTGGGACCCACCGGCTTTACTGATTTGAGGTCCTGTTTAAATCGAATTTTTACCCCCATCTCAGTCATGGCTTTTTCAAGGGACTTCACCACCTCAGCATCACAAGTAGCAAGGAGTCGGTCCCGACTGTCCACAAGAACGGTGTCGACACCTAGTGCACCAAAAATGCAGGCGTACTCGCAGCCAATCACTCCAGCGCCATAGATCAGCATGTGTTTTGGCACAGATTCAAGCTTGAGGATTTCATCACTGTCCACGACTCGCCATCCGTCAAAAGGCACATTGGACGGGCGGCGCGGCCTTGATCCTGTCGCTATAACAAAAACTTTGGCCTTGACCGAATATGACGAGCCATCGTGCGGCGTGACTTTGATTGAGTGCGTATCTTCGAATGATGCAAAACCATTGATTATTTCAATTTTATTTTTTTCTGTGTAACGGCGAACTAAAGCCTCTTCATCAGAGGCAACCCTCTGAGCTCTTTGATAAAGTTTAGCAGTGCTTAAATCTTGAATAACTCTCTCAACCCAGCCGTTTCCTGCGTGATGTCGAATCCCGTGAATGGCCTCGAGACTTTCGCGTATTGTTTTTGATGGCAGAGTACCGGTGTGTATCCATGCACCGCCTAGACGGTCGGGAATCTTCTCAATGATACAAACGGTCTTTTTCAATTTAGCGGCCTGTACGGCTGCTTGAATACCTGCGGGGCCGCTACCGATGACCACCATGTCATACTCAGATTTTGTCGCTTTGGATGAAATCGGTGATTTTTGTGAAAACATGTTCAAGCCTCGGCAGAGGTGGCGGCACTCATGGTCAGTCACAGACTCTCAGGCAATTATTAACGGTTTTCCAGGGTGATTGTCACTTTCTAAATTTCGGTAGTTCTCAATTGACTTTAAACGTGTCAGAATTTGACCTTCCAGGGGAGTTTGTATGGATTTCAGTTCTGCTTTAGCGGGTGTGTTGCCGCTGCTTGCGTTTGCGATTATTGATATTTTCGCGGGCATGCGGGCTGCGATCATTGCAGCAATTGTGATTGCAGCTTTGGAAGCTGGTTTGAGCTGGTACTCGATGGGTGAGGTTGACAGCCTTACCTGGATTTCTCTCGGTCTAGTCCTCGTCTTGGGTGCGATCAGTTATCGCATGAAAGATGCCCGCTTATTCAAATTCCAGCCTGTCGTTTTGGCCGGGGTATTGGTCGTTGTTTTTGCTTGGTTCCAATGGCAGGGGTCGCCGTTGCTTGTTCAGATGATGCCGAAGGTGGCTAAACTTCTTTCCCCTGAGCAACAGGCGCTTATAGGAGATGAAAGAATGATCAAAAGTATGGCCCGCCTGGATTTCATGATGATTGGGGTGTTCTTTGCCCACGGAGTGCTGGTTGCATGGTCTGCTCTTCGTAAAAGTACGTTACACTGGATAATTATGAGGGGCGTTGGGATCTATGTGTTGATGGTCGTGGCTATCCTTCTGAATCTATTGATCGCGCCAACATGGTGAATGTGTTCACAAGGTTTATATCCCTGCAAGGCACAAAAAACCTTAAATCTGACAATTCAAAAGTTGGCGCGCAAATCCAGTAAGTGATATTCTAGTGTCCTATCAAAAATAGAGAGTGAGATCATGAATCTGTGAGGTCAAGGGCCTTGAAACTCATGATGTCGGGCATGTTCAAAGCGAAATCTTGCGAGGGACCTGACGATGATGCAGCATGTGAGCCATTCGATTATCAGCTCTCCGAGCCCTGATGCTAAAATTAATTTACCGATCATGCCAGAACAGGGTCCTATTGATTTGCCAACGCAGGTCATGACGCAGCGGCACAGGAGCTGGGTTCAAGGATTACCGCCACAGTGCGTTGCGCCAACTGAATCGAGGCCATTGATTATCGCAGTTGGCGGCGGCAAAGGTGGAGTTGGTAAGAGTTTGCTCTCTGCAAATCTGGCGGCTAGGCTTGCCAGGATGGGATTGAAAGTCGCCGCCCTTGATCTTGATTGTGGTGGCGCAAATTTGCACACTTATTTTGGTATGAGCTCTGTGCCAGCCCATCTTGGTGACTGGCTGGTTCATGGAAAGACTGATCTCGCTGGAGTCCTGGCGCCAACGACGGTGGAAGGGTTGCACATTGCATCATCTCAGCGCGATGACGTTTGGGCCGTCTCGGACTGTCTGTCTGGCAAAGGTCTTGGTGATCTATGGAATGGCATCACGAGCCTAGGGGATTTGGGATACCACGTTGTACTGCTTGATCTTGGTGCCGGGACTAGCCGTCAGACTATTGACATGTTTTGCTGTGCCCATGCGGGTATTGTAACGGCGCTTCCAGAGCCCACATCCGTGGAAAATGCTTACTTGTTCATGCGCACAGCCTTGATGCGCCTTCTGAGTCACTCTGCCAATCGACTGGGCATGACAGATGAGGGAGCAGCGATTGTTTCTTTTTTAACCACAGAGCAGCCTGGAGTCCCGGCCCGCAGTTATACAGAAAAGTTAAGGCTGCTTTATCAGAGTAATCCTGCTAGTGTCGGAGCAATAGCTGCAGCGCTTTCCGGCCGTTTGCTCGGGATCATGATCAATCAGACAAGGTCTCAGGCGGACATCGATATTGGCAAAGCCATGGAAATGGCAGCGCAGAGGTATTTTGGTTTTACTGCGGCTTACCTAGGTTACCTCAACTATGACGAGGCTGCTTGGAAGAGCCTTCGCAACAAGCGGTTGCTGTTATTGGACTTTCCCCAGTCCGTCATCGTAAGGCGGCTTACGGAAGCAACCAACATCTTGCTGAAGCAGTGCGGCATTACGGTTGGGCATGGAAGCAGAATGGGAATCACGTACTGAAAATTTCACCATTTGATCTGAATGGGAGGGTCTTAATTATGAATCATATAAATCTTTCAAACCCGGCAAATGACTCAGGACTGCCGCTGGCAGCTGTACTCGCCCAACCGAACTTTTATGAAATCTTGAACGTTGATACGAACGCATCACGTTTGATGATTCGCGAGTCCTATCTTCGTCTGAAGAATGTCTATACCAACGGTGGGGATGGACTTTACGGGGTTGCTGGAGAGGCTGACTTAGCTCGGCACATAGGTGAACTTGAGTCGGCCTTTGAGGTGTTGAATGACGACACTCGTCGTGCAGAATACGACCGTAAGCTTGTTGGCGGTGTCTTAGCCACGAAGTCACCCGACTGGAATATTGAGGCTGAGTCTTGGGCTCCCGCGGTTTCCTCCCCAGTTGGCAATGAAGTCATTCAGACGAGCCGCAGCACACTCAAAGTGACTAGAACCCACGCTAATGGTTGTTATAACAAAGACTTACAGGAAAAGCTCAGTCAGGCAATGGAAGACGGCGACATCGGTGACGGTTCGATTCTTGTACGTTTAAGGGAGCTGGTCGGAGTGAACCAGCAAGAAATTCAGGAGCGAACCAAGATTTTGCTTGAGTATATTCGCGGAATGGAGAACAACCGGTTCGACTGCCTGCCTCAGGTGGTCTACGTTAAGGGGTTCATGCGTAGTTACCTGCGCTACCTCAACGTTCCAAACCTGGAAAAAATCGTAAGCGCCTATGCGGCGCGGCTAGAGGCTTGGCAAGCAGGACAAAAATAATGACATCACCGGTTCAAGAAATCATTGTAACGCCCCTCATCGAGGGGCGTAGTCGTTTAGATGTGTACTTGGCGAGCGCACTTTCCGGAGTCTCCCGAAGCAAGGCTCAGGAGATGATTGCTGCCGGTCTGGTTTCGGTCAATGGACAGCCGGTAAACTCGAAATTCCAGGTGAAGACCGGTGACGTTATTCGCTTTCAGACGCTTGCGCCAGTGCGGTCTGCTCTTGAACCTATCAACATGCATTTGGATATACTTTTCGAAGATGATGTGTTGTTAGTGTTAAATAAACCGGCAGGTGTTGCTGTTCATCCTGGAGCTGGTGAAAAAGGGGCCACGATCGTCAACGGTTTGCTCTATTACTGCAAAAATCTAGGACAGGGTCGATCTGAGGACGATGAGTTTGACGATTCGCCAGAGCGTCCTGGAATTGTGCATCGCTTGGATAAAGATACAACTGGGGTGATGGTTGTCGCTAAGACTGATATGGCTCATGCGCACCTGTCAAAGCAGTTTCATGACAAGACAAATTTTCGCCAGTACGTGACGTTAATGAATGGTCCTTTTCCAGAGGGAGACTGGGTAAGGGATAGTTATTTGCACCGGGATCCCAGGGAGCGTACTCGGTTTGCATCCATGGATGTCAACGTCTATGAACACAAAAAACAGCGGGAGGGTGGTGATCCCCTTCCCGGGTACCGATTTGCCCGAACTGTGTTCAAACGCGAGGCTCTTTACGGTCATCTGATATCGTTAGTTAGTTTAAAGCTACATACCGGACGTACCCATCAGATTCGTCTTCATGCTCGCGACCTAGGTTGTCCGATCCTAGGTGATCAAACTTATGGCAAGCCGCCCATTGCCCTGGGGCGTTCTATTTTTAATCATGACCTAGAGTTGTTGCTGGCAAGTATCGAACGTCAAATGCTTCATGCTTGGGTTTTAGGGTTTACCCATCCGATTTCAGGAAATTGGCTGCAATTCGAGGCGCCTCTGCCGGAAGATTTTGCCGGTCTGGTGCGGCTTTTAGAGCCTTACAAAATATAGGTTCGCCTTGTTATTGAAAATAAAATGCGTCAGAATAGGGAGATCTGGCATTTTAGAGACCATTTCATGTTGTGGGGGATTAGCAACATGCAGCGCATTTATCTCAATTTTATCAGTTTTGCCCTGCTTGGGGCTGCTGGTACGTCATTCGGGGTTGTCGCTGAGTCTGCAGCAGAGACCAACCAAGAGATGATCGTCTTGACCGTCGATAAGTCACGTAGTCAGGCATTTTTAGGAACATTACCGGAAGAGTCCGGCAATT
>CAMDGW010000020.1 GCA_945897695.1 Pseudobacteriovorax antillogorgiicola
CATTTAAGAATTATCTGCAAAACACAGATACGCACGGAGGAATCATATTCTGCGGGGATCTTCCGGCTGTAAAAGAGGCCTCCCAAGGCTATCTTGGAAAGAAGATTGCTTACGGGATGAATACCGCAAATGATTTATATGCAAATCGCTATCAGGCCGCCGGTCTTTCGGCATCATCCTTAGTCATTTTTTCTGCTAATTCAGCAAAACTGCAGCTGCCACTTCCCGGTCAGCACAATACATGTAATGCCCTCGCTGCAATTGGTGTTGCTCTTCTTCTGGGACACCCCCTCGACAAAGCGGTCCAAGCGATGTCATCTTTTCCTGGCGTTCAACGTCGCATGCAAAGATATGAGGCGGCCTCCGGAGCGATTATCTTTGATGATTACGCCCACAATCCCGGAAAAATTAGTAGCTGTATCGCTGGAATATCTGAGGCATTCCCCGAGAGACGAATCATTGCCTGTTTCCAGCCTCATAGGTTTTCTAGAATATCAAGTTTATACACGGAATTTATTTCGTCCTTCCGCGCAAAGAATATTGTGGTAGTGGTTTTGCCAGTTTACGCCTCTGGGGAGGCGCCCATTAAGGGATTTGAGCCAGAAAGAGTGGCGACTGATATTTCCAAAATGTCGGGGATCCAAACTTTTTCGGCCCCAACTTTGAAAGGTGGCTACGAATTGATAAAATCAATTCTAGATCTCGACAATGACGTGGTCGTTACTATTGGCGCTGGCGATGTCTGGCAGGTGGCTCTTCAGCTATCGCTTGATATATAGTTGTTTATAACCATGAGAGGACTCACATGCTTCGTTTCCTTAAGCGAAAAGACAGCAAGAAGCGATCGGTCCTCGAAAAACAGCGTGTTTCAAAAAAAGGCGCTAAAAATTCTTTTTCAGGCCATGCGTTTTCCTGGTCGCTGGCCGCAAAGTCGTTATTGATCGTGCTGAGCATTGTCCTTGTGTCGGCACTTTGTATTCGAGCCTTTGATAAGGCAAAGGATTTAGCCTCCTATGTCAATTCACTGATAGTTCTTTCGCCGAAAGATTGGAGAATTGAAGTGGTTTCTGGAGGTGGGTCACCGTTACCAGAGGATGTTAAACGAGAGGTCTATAAGGTTGCAGGTAGATCGTTGAAGACTGGGTCGGCCGAAGACCTGCAAAGGCTTGCAAAGCAAGTGGAATCTCTCGGCATGGTTGATGGAGTGCGTGTTGTGAGGCCCCTTGCCGATACAGTATTGCTTTCGGCTGAGCTTCGTCGCCCTGCTCTGCTCGTTGGCGTCGGCAACAAAACACGATTTATGACACTTGATGGCACGGTGTTTGGCGATTCGTCGGATAATACTGGAAACCCTTCTGCCGCAAACCCGGGAGTTATAGTAACCGGGGTTTTTGATCATCGTCCGAACCCAGGTGTTGACGACTCCATGCGAGTCATCACTTCGGCCGAAGAGCGAAGACATCTTTTGGACGCCCTTGAAGTCTGGCAACGTTCAAATGAATCAGGGGTGGAAACCAGACAGATTAGCTTTCAAAAGTTTCGTGGATACTCCATCTCATTGGCTGATGGCACCGAAGTGGTCCTGGGAATAAAGCCCTTTGATTACAAGTTGAAGAAATTGCGCGGTATTCTTGATGGTCTAAAAAAAGATGGCATCACGGCCGCCCGTATCGAGTTGGACTATGAAGGGAAGGCATTTATCAAGGAAAGAAAACTATGATCGGCGGCAAAACAAAAAAAGATAAGGCCGTCGCTTTTTTCGACATCGGACACGACGTGCTACGCATGGCGCTTGTTTCAAGCGGAGGGCATGAGCTCTCAGCATTCCAAACAAAGTGCCTTGGTTTTTCCAAAGGGAAAGTTGTAGATGCCTCTTTATTTGCAGCATCCATTGGCGAGCTACTTTCATCTGCTGGCGTCGCCGGATCCGAGATTTATGCGATTTTGTCCATTCCGACACTTCAGACCAGGACCCTTAGGCGTTCAATCCAGCATAAATGTGGAGGCTCCTACCGTTCGTCAGATTATGCAAGCCTCGAAGAGGCTGCTATTGATTCTGCGACAAGTGATCTAGACGAAGTCATTGATGTCTATGTGGCGCACTGCTGGCTAGACGACAAAGCCATCGATTCTATGTCTTTTGGACAATCCGGAAGGGGTCTGCGCGCGCAAGTGTTGCTTGCCACGCATCCAAAAATTTTACTGGCCGATATTCTTTCGGCAATGAACTTTTGTGGCATCGAAGTCTCAGAATTTAGAAGTGGATATTTTGGTTTGGCGAGGGCGTTAACGTCTTTACGACCTGGCGTCGAAAACGCCGTCTTGATTGATATCGGGCACAGCACAACGTCTGGCGTGATAACAATAGGAGGGTCGGTCCAGCAGGTATTTAATGTTCCCGCCGGAAGCAATCACATCACAAGAGATCTCATGGTAGCCCTCAACGAGAGTTATGATCATGCCGAGCTCTTCAAAGTAACCCATGGGTTGACGTCAAACCCTTCAGGGATTGATCTTGGGAAATTTATCCGCCCGCGAGTAGCCGAGATTCTTGCCCTTAGTCTTAAAAACTATGCGATTTACGCTAAGGCACTCGACGGCGGCTTGATGTTCTGTGGCAATGGTTCCCAATTATCTGGCTTTGCGCCATTTGCTGGCAGGGCGTTGGGCACGGTAACACCTTTTATTTGCTCACTATCTGGCAAGACGGCTGCAAGCTTTATTGATGTAACAACCATTAAGGGGTCGGCAATAATTGACTCTGGATGGATGATCCTTTTTTCCCAAATTAAAACCTACCTAGAGGATCAGGCGGTTCGTCGATTTGAGCGCGATGCCAGGCCTCTAGCGAAACTTCGACCTTTGTGGACATGGCTGTCTGAATTGTCCAGATAATTTGATGAGATCCTTTAATATTTGTCAAAAAGTTGACACGCTCTTTCAGCATTCCTTATAATTTTAACTATACTTTGATTTATTCGGTTTTGAATCGGACAGTTGTGTGACTTTGGTCACTGCTGTGTACAAGGCTGCAAGGAGGCTGGCTATGTCTTTTAACGCTTTTGGGGCAAAGATAAAGGTTATCGGCGTCGGTGGTGGCGGCGGAAACGCTGTTAATACCATGATTCGCTCTGGTTTGGAGGGCGTAGATTTTATTGTAGCAAACACTGACGCTCAAGCATTAAAGGCCTCCTTGGCCCCTCACAAAATTCAGTTAGGCAAAGACCTAACAAAAGGCCTTGGCGCCGGTGCAGATCCAGACATCGGCCGAGATGCTGCCGTTGAAGACAGAATGGAACTGCAAGACTTTCTGAGCGACGCTGATATGGTGTTTATCACCGCCGGCATGGGTGGTGGCACAGGAACCGGCGCTGCCGCCGTCGTTGCTCAGATTGCCAGAGAGCTTGGTGCTCTGACGGTAGCGGTCGTAACTAAGCCTTTTGCCTTTGAGGGTAAACGCCGTCGCAAGCATGCCGAGCAGGGTGTTGCGCGCCTGAGAGAGTGCGTGGACACGCTGATTACTATTCCAAATCAACGACTTTTGCAGGTGGCGACACCAGATTTAAGCATGCTGGATGCGTTTAAATTAGCGGATAATGTTTTAGTAAACGCCGTCCGCGGCATAAGCGATATCATCAATACACCTGGTCTTATCAACGTTGACTTCGCTGACGTTAAGACAGTGATGAGCAGCATGGGCCATGCGCTGATGGGTATTGGATACGGCGCTGGCGCAGAACGGGCTTTAGCTGCTGCAAAGCAGGCCATCTCGTCTCCACTGCTCGAAGATGTGGACATTGAGGGAGCGACCGGCATTCTCATTAATATTACGGCTGGAACAAATGTCTCCATTATGGAAGTCAACAACGCCTGTATGGTCATTCAAGAAGCCGCTCACGAAGATGCAAATATCATCTTCGGAGCCGTTATCGACGAGACGCTGGGCGACGAAATCAGGATCACGGTTATCGCAACCGGCTTTCCTGTTGAAGAGGGCCTGCCCGTTGATGACAGCCTTCATGCCTCATCGCGCTCATTAGGTCCAGCCTCCGGATCTCGCAGCCAACTGCAGCAAGGGTCGGTCGTGCCACAGAGACTTGTTAGTCCCCCTCGCCTCACAAGCCAGCCTCTGGTCAGCTCAAGACCGGCAATCACTGTGCCAACATCACCACAAAGAAATGTTCACCAGCCGGTGACAAAGAGTTTTGAAGGTGACGCCCCAACACAGCAGCCTCAGACCGTTGTGAATCGTCAGCACGCCCCAGTCGCTCCTCAAAGCTATTCGCAGCAGATAGCAGATCAAGTGGCCCGCGCTCCAATAACGACTTTCGCAGCCGAGGAAGAAGCTCCAAAGCCTATTGACGCTGCCCTAGAGGCATCAGCCCTTGCTCAGTGGACCATGGAAGAGCTGACTGCTGTGTCACCAGTCGAAGGCGCGGACCTTTCTGGCCTTGATATTGAGCGCTCAGATGCACCAGGTACTCCTGTTTTTACAGAAACACCGGCCCAAACCCAGTTCCACAAGACTGTTGCTGAAATGGTTTTCATCGAAGAACCGGCTGCCCAGGACCTCTTTGCGTCGGGAATCGAAATGGACGAAGTCGCCAGCATCTGGGGCTCACCGTCTGACCTTGAGCGAGCTGGAGCTATTGTGGCTCAAGACCCGCAGGCTTGGGAGTTTGATGCACCAAACCCAGAACTTGTATCAAACGAAATTGATCGACGAATTGACGAGGCACTTGCACTAGCAGGGAAAATGACGCAATTGAATTCTGAGGCCGCACAACCAAACGCTGCCCAGGATCGACAAGGTCTAGACCTAGATGATCTTGATCTTCCAGCGTTCCTTCGTTACGGCTCAGACGCACGCCAAGGTGGGTAAAGAGTCCTAGCAAAAGCCCCCAGCCGCAACCATGCAGCACGGGGGCTTTTTTGCGTTAGAGTCGGTTAAACTGCGTTAATAGGCTCTATTTTCCGGCCTCGCTCTTGCCCAAAAACTACTGGCGGAACGCCTATCACTGGCGGTTTTTTTGCCACCGTGCTTGCCTCAAAATAATCCGATAGCTTTGCCTCGGTGGCTTTCGCCGCACCAAAACGAGCTTCGGCCCATCGAAACAAAACATCACCAATCACTCCGCCAACTGTTAGACGTTTTTTACCCCAAATTTTTGACTCAAGAGCCGACACGATGCTTGCGCCAGAAAGAGGCTCTGTTGATGTCAAATCAATGACGCGGCAATAAGAACCTACGTCTCTACTCTTAAGAGCATCATCAACAGCCATGACAATGTCTTGAATCGTGGTGAGAACGATGCCCTCTTTTTCCCTGGGCAAGGGCAAAATGAGCGGAAGCCTAGCTATTGCTGACGCTGTCTTAATAAAATCACTGTCTGCGAGACCGCTTCCTACAGCACCTGCTCGAATAATAATTTTCTCTGGAATATTTGAATTTAAAATAATGTTTTCTGCGCAATACTTTTCGCGCAATACTGCGCTCTTTGCTGTGCGATCAACGCCTACCCAGCTTATAAATATAATCTTTCGCGCGTGAGCACGTTCCATAGAAGAAACCAGATTCTGTGTCATGACAACGTTATTAGACACCTGGATCTGGGAGTCTGTGGGTACATGACCCTGAAGGCTTTGGGCTCCAAGAACCCCACCCTGCCAAGCCAAATGGATCACTGTGTCAGTTGATTTGAGTGCAGCTGCGGCGCTATCGGCTTGTAACAAATCTCCACACAGTGGAAGAAAGTTGTTCAAAGCCTTTGGAAGTTGGTTGCGATAAAGACCAATCGTTTGTTTTTCCTGGCCAGCCAGATGTGCAGAAATTTTTTGACCTATCTGACCCGCAGACCCTGTAATCAGGGCTGCTCTGCGCGTGGCATTTGCATTCGTCATGACTGACATCTCCCAAAATCCGAAAAAATAGAGTCTTGCGTCGCTCTATTATAGCAAGGACTCATAAATTTTGAGAGTTTTTTGGGCGATTTCCAGCCAACTTGGGAGCATTGGTTGCTCGCCCTTCGGAGGCTCCTTGGAAACAAGACTTAGGAAACCAGCAACCCAGTCATCAAGGGGTGCCTCGCGGTTTAGCCCCTTTACTAATTTTTTTCCAAATCCGGCAACCTCATCAATTCCCGAGCCGCGGCAATAAAGTAATTGTAATCCCCTCGCAAGGGCGTCGGCAGCTGGAAGACACCAACCCTCGTAGAGCGATGGATGAACGAATACCTTAGAGTTGGCGTAAAGAACCTCCAACTGCGTGGTCGAGATATTGCTAATAACTTCTAAATTTGGCAGCGGCGTTTTAACCCGTCTTCTGCCCTGTTCATTTGTCACAAGGACAAATCTTTTTTCAGGCATCCTTTCTGCCATGTTTACGAACATCTCAAGACGCTTGTAGGATTCACCGCGTCCGATGGCTAGACCATCGATAGCCCGCAATGACCACTCTCTGCCAAGGTCAGCGGGAACATTGGTGCCATATCCTAAGTTAAAGATTTTATCACTTAAGCCAGAGCCAAACCGCTCAAGCAACTGGATTTTAGTCCAATAAGAGCCGGTAATGATCTTGTCAGCGCGAGCGATGACCCGCGGTAAGACAGACATCAGCTGAAGCGAAAGCGCTGTCACATCTTCAAGGTTTAGGGAAATCATGTCATGAATGGTAACAACAAATCGGTCGTCACTTCTTTTTGAACGCAGTAATGGCAGGTTCAGATTGCTTAATCCGTGGAAAATAACGCCGGAATTAGGCCAAGTCTCCTTGCAAGCGCCATATGTCCAGAGTGGATAACAGGGTTTTAGTTTTTGAACTTTGGATAGAAATTTATTTTCAAAGCTTCGAACCTTTACTTGTTGGGCCTCAGGGACATAGGGCGGCATTTCGCCGTCAAGGGCAGCAACCTGGGGCATACACCCCAAATCATTCAAAGAATTGAATAGACTCTGGCCGTAAACACCAATTCCAGAATACTGAGCGGATAAACCAAGACCGTCCCATACGATTATCGGCAATGAGCCTTTTTCAGGATGGGACGGTCGCTTAGTCATTAAATTTGTTTGCTCAATGCGTACTTTTCGCAGCGCTAGCGAGCTCTAATCGCTGCTGCGCGCGTTTTTTTGCACTCAGAGCACGGGGAACATCTACTTCGCTTGTCTTGCTTGGGGTTAGTCGCTCTTCCGCGCGGACCAGTGATTTTTTGGCTCGCTCTACGTTAATTTCCGATGGCTTTTCTATGACGTCCGCCAGCACAGTGACTGCGTCACGTGAAACATCAACAAAACCACCCGACACAAATAACTTTTCGGGTGTTGCTGATCCACTTTCCAAAAGAAGAGATCCAATTCCAAGCTCTGCAACCATCGCAGCATGGCCTGGAAGCAAAGTCATATTCCCAAGCTCTCCAGGAAGTCCGAGCGCCTTAACTGGGCCTCTAAAAATAATCCGCTCTGGCGAGAGCACTCTAACTTGTAATTCGCCTTGTGACATTTGGTGACTCCCTAAAACGGCCCCCCACATACGAGGGGCCAGTCGTCATTACTTCATGGATGCTGCTTTTTCAAAGGCTTCTTCAATGGTTCCAACATAGAGAAAGGCCTGTTCTGGAATATCGTCAGCCTGACCCTCGCAGATCATTTTGAAACCCTTGATGGTATCAGCAAGTTTAACGTACTTGCCCTTGTTACCAGTAAACTGCTCTGCGACCGTGAAGGGCTGACTGAAGAAACGCTGAATCTTACGGGCACGAGATACGGTTAACTTATCTTCATCAGACAATTCATCCATACCAAGAATGGCGATGATGTCTTGAAGATCTTTGTATCGCTGAAGAATAGATTGGACTTTGCGGGCTACTGAATAGTGCTCTTGACCAACAACTTGTGGGTCGAGAATTTTAGAGCTAGAAGCCAGAGGATCAACAGCGGGATAAATGCCTAGCTCGGCAATTTTTCGCTCAAGGTTTGTCGAGGCATCCAAGTGAGCAAACGTTGTCGCTGGAGCTGGGTCAGTGTAGTCATCGGCAGGAACGTAAATGGCCTGAACCGAAGTAATCGATCCGGTTTTTGTGGTTGTGATCCGCTCTTGTAGTTCACCCATTTCACTGGCAAGTGTCGGCTGGTAGCCCACAGCTGATGGGATACGCCCAAGTAGCGCTGACACTTCGGACCCTGCCTGTGTGAAGCGGAAAATGTTATCCACAAACAACAATACGTCCTGATTTTCTTCGTCGCGGAAGTATTCAGCAATGGAAAGTCCCGTCAAAGCAACGCGTGCGCGCGCTCCTGGTGGCTCATTCATCTGGCCGTAAACAAGTGCAGTTTTGGACAATACACCTGACTCTTTCATTTCATGATAAAGGTCGTTACCTTCACGAGTACGTTCGCCAACCCCTGCAAACACAGAGTAGCCACCGTGCTGTGTGGCAATGTTGTTAATCAACTCCATAATCAATACGGTTTTGCCTACGCCGGCTCCACCAAAAAGACCAATCTTCCCACCCTTAGCATACGGAGCAATCAAATCGACAACTTTGATGCCAGTCTCCAAAATTTCAATGGAGGTAGAAAGACTTGTAAATTTCGGTGCTGAGCGATGAATTGGATACCGCTTCTTAACCGAAACCGGGCCGGCCTCATCGACTGGGTCGCCGATAACGTTTAATATGCGGCCAAGAACCTCACGACCAACTGGTGTCGTGATCTGCTCGCCCGTGTCTTTTACTGAAACACCACGAGCTAAGCCGTCAGTAGTGTCCATAGCAATTGTTCTAACGACGTTTTCACCCAAATGCTGAGCGACTTCCAATACAAGGTTATCTTGCTTGTCATTAATTTCCTTATTGGTCAGCTTCAGCGCGTTATAAATGGCTGGAAGGTGGCCTTGTGGAAACTCCACATCAACAACTGGACCCATTATCTGAACAATTTTTCCTGATGCGCTTGTCATTTATTTCCCCTCTGGGAGATTTAAGTTTTTAAGTTCTTGTTAAGTCTTAAGAACACTCTTTTTTCTTTGTTACAATGCGTCTGCACCACTTGTAATTTCGATAAGCTCTTTAGTAATTGCCGCCTGACGGCCGCGGTTATACTGAAGGGTCAGCTTCCGGATCACTTCTTTGGCGTTCTTAGTTGCAGAGTCCATCGCCGTCATGCGAGCGCCGTGCTCGCTAGCAGCCGATTCAAGAAGAATGCGGAACACCTGTGAAACCACAAGGCGCTGCAGCACTGGCTCAAGCAGCTTTGCAGCCACAGGCTCCATAATGATATTTGAAGCACCTTCTGTGGCAGACTTTTGTTTTGGGCTAACGGGTAGCACCTGTTTAATAACGGGCACCTGACTTAGTGCGTTCTTAAACTCCACAAACGCCACATGAACGGTATCGTAGGTGCCATCGAGGTAGGTTTGTACCACGTCGTGAGCAAGTCCTTTGGCCACCTCGTAACGAGGCTTTTCTGTGACCTTCTCTTTTTCATTGATAAGCTTCCAACGGACCTTACGACAAAACATGCCTGAACGCCGCCCCCAAGCGACAACGTCGAAAGCAATTCCATCCTCACTGCGCTGCTTCACAAAGCGATTGGCAATTTTGAAAAGTGTCGAATTCAAGCTCCCACAAAGACCCCGGTCGGTGGCAACGAGGATCAGAAGCTCTCTTTTAAACTGGCCGCGCTTTTCCGTCAGACGCGATGGCACGTCTCCGGCAGCTACAACGACCTTCTCAACCATCTCCTCAAAACCATCACCATAGGGACGTGCGGCAATCACAGCATGGTTTGCACGAGCAAACTTCGCAGCGGAAACCAACTTCATCGCGTGCGTAATCTTCTGCGTGTTCTTGACGCTGACGATTCGACGCTTGATGTCCTTAAGATTAGGCATTTGCTTTGAATCCTTTCGCGAATTCTTCAATTGCTTTCTTTAGATCAGACTCGACGTCGGCAAGCTTTGCGCGCTGTTCGATTTTTGCAAGAACAGGCGCATACTTAGCATTGAGATGGTCGGCGAGACCTTTTTCGAAGTCGAGCACCTGAGACACTTCAATGGAGTCGAGATATCCTTTGGTGGCTGCGTAAATGATCGCAACCTGAAGGCCGACATGCATCGGCACGTATTGTCCTTGCTTCAATATTTCTACAAGGCGCGCGCCACGTGAAAGTGCCCTTTGAGTGACGGCATCGAGATCTGAACCAAACTGCGCAAAGGCTGCAAGTTCGCGGTATAGAGCAAGCTCCAGTCGAAGGTTACCAGCAACCGATTTCATGGCAGGGACCTGAGCAGATCCACCGACTCGACTTACCGAAAGGCCAGCATTGATTGCTGGACGAATTCCCGCGAAGAACAGGTCGGCTTCCAGGAAAATCTGGCCATCAGTAATCGAAATAACGTTTGTTGGAATGTAGGCGGAGATATCGCCGGCCTGGGTTTCTATAACAGGGAATGCAGTGATAGAGCCCCCACCCAACTCGTCATTGAGTTTACATGCGCGCTCAAGAAGACGACTGTGTAGATAGAAGACGTCGCCCGGATAGGCTTCGCGGCCCGGAGGTCGACGTAGGAGAAGTGAAAGTTCGCGGTAAGCTGCGGCCTGCTTTGAAAGGTCGTCATAAAAAATTACTGCGTGCTCGCCCTTATCACGGAAGTACTCGGCCATGCGGCATCCAGAATAAGGAGCAAGAAATTGCATGGGCGCTGGGTCAAGAGCCGTAGCTGCCACAACAATTGTGTACTCCATGGCGCCAGCTTTCTTGAGCTTATCGACAACTTGGGCGACGGTGGAGGCCTTCTGCCCAATTGCGACGTAGACGCAGACGACGCCCTTTCCTTTTTGATTGATAATTGTATCAATCGTAACTGCAGTTTTTCCAGTTTGACGGTCGCCAATAATCAACTCACGCTGTCCGCGGCCAATCGGAACCATGGCGTCGATTGCTTTAATGCCGGTTTGAAGTGGTTCATGGACAGATTTTCGGGCGATAATTCCCGGGGCTTTGACTTCAACTTTGCCGCGCTCGTCCGATTTAATGGGGCCCTGGCCGTCAATTGGATTTCCCAAGGCGTCAACGACTCGGCCGAGAAGTCCGCGCCCGATTGGCACGGCGTTAATTTCGTTAAGGCGCTTAACGCTATGGCCTTCCTGAATTTCGTCTGTTTTCCCGAGAACGGCGACACCGACATTGTCTTCTTCGAGGTTCAACACGACGCCACGGACGCCGTTTTGGAACTCTACCAACTCACCAGCTTTAACGCCTTCAAGGCCATAAACGCGGGCAATACCGTCACCAACCGTCAGTACCGTTCCGGTTTCAATTAATTCAGCCTTTTGGCCGAAATTTTTGATCCGGTCACTGATGATCCTGCTGACTTCCTCAACTCTGATCTTCTCCATAAGCTCCTGCTATCCTTTCTTAACGCTGCGCAAATTCGGCGACAGAATTCAAACGATTTTTTAAACTTAAGTCGATTGTGTAGTTTCCAACCCGGACTACAAATCCACCCAAAACGCCTTTATCAATCTCATTTTGCAATGTGATCTTCTTGTGGAAGACTTTTTCTAAAGCGGTCGAAAGCTCGGTTTTGACAGCTTCAGACAAAGGCTCGGCCGTAACGGCTGTGGCTTCGGCAAACCCTCGTTTGGCTGCAAGCATGTCTTTATAAGCTTTTGAAATTTGGGGTAAGTATGCGGTTCTTCCTGAATCTACAACCTGATTGGCAAAATTTACAAACTCCGCCGGCGCGTTTGCTTTTTCGGCACCATAGGCCAAAATCGCCTTTTTTAAATCGCTCGGCATTACAGGACTTTTTAAAATCTTTCGGGTTTCTGAAAGTTCAAACAACTCGTCACAAAGAGAAAGAAAAGAAACCGCCTTGTCTGCAAGGCCTGATTCCGTTTCCGTAATGCTAAGAAGAGCTTTCGCATAACGATTGGCAATAAAACTAGATCTCATTATTTTCTCCGGCACTTTCGATGGAACGTTACTGTTGAACCGTCATTTTCGAAGTTTCGTTTATTTTTGATTTTAGGATTTTTTCTTTTGAAGCAGGATCTAACTCGTTTTGAATTCTTTCCGCGGCTCTTTGTCGCGCAGCCATAACTATCTCGCGACGAAGCTCCAGCCTTGCGCTTTCAACTGCATCGACTGCTAAACGGGCCGTCTCATCACGAAGGTGCCGAGTAAATTTCTCTGTTTCTTCTAATAGTCGCTTTGCCTCTTCTTGAGAAGATTGCTCGCTTTGCACTGAAAATGCGCGAAGCTCTTCCTCGATGGCATCACTTCTTGTTTTGGTGTCTTCAAATGTTTGTTTAGCTTGTTCGAGGGCAGCGGCCGCCTCCTGGGAGGACTTCAGATAGGCTTCGCGCTTGGTAGCTGACATTGCTGCCAGTGGTTTTCTAAATAGAAATACTGCCGCGATAAGAAAAATGGCGAAGTTGATGTAAGGGATTATTACAGCGCTGGTGAGGTCTAGATGATGTTCCACTATATACTCCGAAGATTGGTTTGCTCGAGCGGATCAAGTTTCTCAGTGGGTCACGTCGGCGAAAAATCCGTCGGCTATCTCTTTAATTGTTGCGTCTTTGCGAAGTCGCTCCTCGCGCAGATTAGATTCGATTTCGCCAATGATTTTTGCTTGTTCTTTTTTGGCCTCCGTGTCCACGCCGGCAAGGATTGCAGCCCTTTTATTGAGGGCTTCTGTTTTGATCTTGTCACGAACCACAGCCGCGTCTTTGTGTGCCGCGCGCATGCGCTGCGTAATCTTTTCCTCAAGCACATCAGCCTCTTTTAGCAGAGTTTGTGCTTCGCTCTTGTTGCCGCCAGTGGACGCTTCGCGTCGACTCCTGACCGAGAGGTAGGGCTCAAGAATTAATTTTTTAACGACGAGCATGTTCGCGAGAAAAATCGCGGCTTGTACGCCGAGGACAACTGGATCGGGAGTAAGGTTCAACTGGGCCATTAGTCTCTGCCTGAGTAAGAAAAATAAGAGCTATCACCGTATTGAGAAGCGCCAGTGATAGCTCAGATTTTTCATTGCGGCAATAGTGTTTTACTAGAAATTCTTTGCTGGGCGGCAATTAGCCGTTCAGCTCATTTTGTGACCAAAAACGGCAAGTAGCCGCTCAAGCTCAGCAGAGGAGAAGTAAGAGATTTCGATTTTGCCTTTTGCGGCATTGCCTGAGATTTTTACCTTGGTTTTTAGAGTCCCTCGAAGGCTGTCGGCTAAATAATCAAGGTCGGCAGAGTCTCGGCCCATCTTTCCACCGGGAGTTTGCTGATTATTTTTGTAATTTTTTACAAGCTGCTCCGTCTGGCGGACATTTAATGCCTTTTTAATTACAATGTCGCGAGCTCTTAAAATAAGTTTGCGGTCTTCTATGGACAGCAAGGCTCTCCCGTGGCCCATGGTAAGCCGTCCTTCGACGATATCCTCTTGAACCTCCTTTGGGAGATGAAGAATACGAAGTATGTTGGCTACGGTCGACCGTTCTTTGCCTACTTTTTCGGCACACTGCTCTTGCGTCAGGCCAAAATCGTTAATCAGCGACTGATAGGCCTCCGCTTCTTCGAGGACGTTTAAGTCTTGTCTTTGAATGTTCTCTATTAAAGCAACACGCAGCTGCTCCTGCTCAGTCATGGGATCCCGAACAATTGCGGGGATCTTACTCAACCCGGCAAGCTTACTCGCTCGCAATCGTCTTTCACCTGCAATCAGAAGATAGCGGCCCGGTGTCTGCGTTCTCGTGACGGTAACCGGTTGAATGACCCCATCAACCCTAATACTGGCGGCTAGGGCTTTAAGTTCTTCTTCTTTGAAGATGCGTCGCGGCTGGTGGGGGTTTACCTCGATGGCATCCTGAGAAATTTCAATAATTGAGCCTTTGGCAGTTATTTGAGGAGCAGGAACTTTCTCCGCCCCCTGACGAACCGAGTCGCTGGCCGGGGCGCGGACTGTTGTCGAGCCTTGTTCATTATCAAACTCGCCAAGTAGCGAGGTGATGCCCTTTCCAAGGGATGGTCTTTTTGTTTTCGGGTCGATTTTTTGTGTCATAGGATTGCCCCCGTTGTGCGGGTATTGTTTGTGCCAAGGCCAGTAATTTGTTTTGGATCACTTTTCTGTGCCGATTCTCGTCTGATTAGCTCGCGCGCCACTTCCATATAGGCCACAGCTCCGGTCGAATTAATGTCATACAGTATAACGGGCTTTCCGTGAGAGGGGGCCTCTGAGAGTCTCACATTGCGGGGTATGACGGTGTTGAATACTTCCCCTTGAAAGTGTGTTCTGATGTCTTGTTCCACCTGGTGACAAAGATTATTACGCCGATCGTACATCGTTAACAAGATTCCCTCTCTCTCAAGCCCTGGGTTAAGGCGCCTTTTGATGAGTCCTACGGTTTTTAAGAGCTGACTAAGCCCTTCCATCGCATAATATTCACACTGCATGGGTATGAGGACAGAATGTGCTGCGGTGAGGGCGTTGACTGTCAGAATTCCTAATGCCGGGGGGCAATCGATGATGATGTAGTCATAAATCTCCTCCACCTGAGCAAGAGCATCTTTCAAGCGAACCTCGCGGCCGATGGCGGTCACTAGTTCTATTTCCGCACCAATGAGGTCTTGGTTGGCGGCCGCTAAATTTAAACACTTAAGCTCCGTATGAAGAATGGCCGACTTGATTGGCACTTCATCAACCAGAACACTGTACATGCTGTTTTGAATGCTGTCGGGTGTAATACCAAGACCGCTGCCGGCATTTGCTTGAGGGTCCAGATCCACGAGCAAAACCCGCTTTTCTGCCGCCGCAAGTGATGCGGCTATATTTACGGAAGTAGTGGTTTTGCCTACTCCGCCCTTCTGATTTGAGACGGCGATGATACGTGCCATCATTCCTCCAATTTGCGAATTATTCGTTCCGGAGTATAACAAAAGCGCTGGGTGATTCCAGGTCGATTTTGAGTTTTTTAGTGTGTTGGACTTCAGGAACTTTGTTTCACGTGAAACAAAGGGCGGATTCAAGGCGCCAAGTGTTTCACGTGAAACAACCTACCCTACCCGAGACCATCTGTTCCACGTGAAACAAAAAAAGCCGATGGCTCTCACCATCGGCCTTCTGACAATGAGTCAGAAAATTACTTTCCGTACCAGAGGAACGCGATCAAAAAGCCCAACAAAGCTGGAAACTCGATGAAAGCCAAAGACAACAGCAGCGGAACGAATACTGCATCTTTGCTACCTGGGTTACGAGCAATGCCCTCAAGAGCAGAACCGGCAGCACGACCCTGTCCACCTGTTGCACCAATGGCAGCCAATCCCATGGCAAGCGCAGAACCAATAGCAACGAGCCCTGCACCGCCAGCAGCACCAGCTTCCGCACCTTCGGCGAATGCAGCACCACTAACAAACAAAGCAGACAACGCGACGACAAACTTTGAAACTTTCACAAATCACCTCACAAGAGTTAAATATTTCCGCGCAGAACCAAACTTAGTGGTCGTGCGAAACGGCCAACGAAATATAGACGCTCGTCAACAGAGTAAAAACAAACCCCTGAATCAAAGCTACCAACAGACCAAAAAACATCAACGCCGAAGGAACGAGAATGTACGGCGCATTTGACGTGAAAATACCAACAAGCAAATGGTCAGCAAAAATATTGCCCATCAATCGAAGACTTAAACTGACTGGCCTAAACACATGGCCCACCAACTCAATCACCAACATCAAGGGCGCAAGTGCGAGCATCGGACCAGTAAACTGCTTCATATAATGCAGGCCATGCTCCCGGAACCCCGCGAAATTATATATTAAAAACACCATGCCGCCGATCGCAAGATTGTTAGACAAATTCTCCGTCGCTGGTACGAAGCCAGGAATCAAACCACCGAGATTACTGACCACGATGTACATAAAAATACCAGCCAATAAGGGGGCATATGTCTTCCAGTCCCCGCCCAAATTGTCTTTTGAAATACCCACACACAGATCCATAGCCATATCCACAAGACTTCGAACACCAAAGCGCCCCTCGGGCGCCACATCATTCCCAGCACTTAGCACCTTACTTCTATAGACAAGGCCCAGAAGCGAAGTCACCAGAAGTACAAATAAACCCCCGGAAATTACCACAAAGCGCTCCTCGCTTTGATGATCACCAGAAATCAACAAATGATGCAGCTCTGAATACCAATTCACAATCCCACCACTAGCGAATGCCGGGGAGGCAGAAAACAAGGCTATTAAACTCAGTAAACGGACCATCAGAAAACTCCCAACCAACTAAACGGTAGTGAAGAAAAAATAAACCTTGAGGCCAAACATTTAACGCATCAAACCAATTCTCTCAACGATTTTTCTCACTAAAATGAGACCGTTGAAACAAAATCCCCGAAACATTGAAAAGCCCGACCAAAAGACCGAAAAAAAGCGCCCAAACCGATAAACCCATCGTCATCCCAAAGTAAAGTAGCCCCATTGGACCAAGGAACTTAAGGACAACCCAAAAAAGACTGTCTAATATGCCATCTTTAATGCCCTCTCGATCAAAAACGCGCCCCAAAATCACTTCCAAACCAAAAAACGACACACCAAAAGCAGCCAGCCCCAAACCAAAGCCTAAAAAATATTCGTATTGCACCAAAAAAAATGCAAAAACGGACTCAAGCCCCCCAATGGCAAAAAAATAGACGCCGGAAGAATTCAAAGACCGCTGAACTAGTAATTTTTTAATCATGCTTCGCTTTTTTACGGTCATTTTTTACGACAAATACCAAATAACGATAGACCACATAACAACACAGCAACACCGAAATTGGCACTGTCACGATCACCCAGTCAAAACTCTGCTGTAAGTGTTCATTTAAATATTTAGATGCATACACGCCACCCATCAAAAACAAAGCCAACTCGAAATTTAAAACCAATAGATAACTAAGCCCAATTAAAAATCTATTCATAATCTGTGGATAACTCTAAAAAAACGTATTTATTAACACAATATAACCATCCAATATTACATCGAAAAATCTCTAAAATAGTTGCTTGCTCAAGCCCCCACCCTTTGCTAACGTTCCAGCACTAAAATCAACTCGTAAATTATGGCAACAAAGGCCAGATACGTAAATATAGGTAACATCAATGCATCCAACATCGTCGTTTACACCCTGGGACAATATCAAACAAGCAATCAAAGCACTGGTACCCAATCAAGAGTACACCACTTGGGTCGCTCCCCTTGAGTGCATCAATGTAGCCGGAAACCAGCTACTTATAAAAGCCCCAAACATCCTGTTCTATCAACGCATCCACGACTCCTACCTGCCTTTGATCGAAAAGATCAAGACAGAGCTCGGACTTGATCAATATCTAATTCAGTTTGACACAAATAATCCAAGATCCGATGAGGCTGGAGACGAGCCAATCGAAGTCGAAACTACGATGGAGGAGATTCAAGACGATTCTTCTCCCGTAGCCAAAAAAGTCTCCGCAGAAAGTCACCTGAACCCAAACTACACCTTCGAAAACTTCGTCAAGGGTTCAAGCAATCAGTTTGCCATGTCTACATGCCAAGCTGTAGCTAACAAGCCTGGGCAATCGTATAACCCGCTATTCATCTGCGGAAGCTCAGGCCTTGGTAAAACGCATCTACTACATGCGGTGGGCAATGAGGTCTTACGACAAAATCCTAACGCTAACGTTGCATACATCACTTCCGAACGATTCATGAACGAAATGATTTACTGCATTCGTTTTGGAAAAACGATGGAATTTCGGCAAAAATATAGATCTTGTGACGTTCTACTAATCGATGATGTCCAATTTATTTCTGGAGGGAAAAAAGCAACTCAAGAGGAGTTTTTCCACACATTCAATAGCCTCTATGGCGCAAAGAAACAGATCGTCATGACATCCGATGTTCTTCCACAAGCCATTCCAGATATCGAAGATCGGCTAAGAAATAGATTCCAGTGGGGTCTAATCGCAGATATCCAACCACCGAACGTCGAACACCGAATAGCCATCCTCAACAAGAAAGCCGAAGCGCTTGGCATCAAACTAGATGCCGTGGTCGCTGAGTACATTGCCAAACACAAGAAAAAAGACATCCGTGAACTCGAGGGCGCCGTCCTTCGACTGAGAGCTTTCAGTGAATTTGACAACGTTCCAATCACACTAACTCTCGCCCAAACTATATTCCAAGACTTCTTTGTGGCGGAATCTCCGAAAAAACTCTCCGTTGAGGACATTCAAAAAACGGTAGCGGACCACTTTAAAATCAAAATCTCTGATTTAAAATCCAAAAAGAAGCATAGCGCCATAGCGCATCCAAGGCAGATAGCTATGTTTCTCGCACGAAAACTGACCCCAGCATCTCTGCCAGAACTTGGGCAAAAATTCGGGGGCAAAGACCACACAACCGTCTTGCATAACGTCAAAAAAATAGAAGCTGCTATCGTTTCGGATCTAGATTTAAAAGCAGTCGTTGACTCCCTCCAACGCAATCTTGAGCACTTTTCGTAAGAAAACGCTTGGGGATAACTTGTTGGCAAGTCTTGTATAAAACCTTGATTCTGATGTGAGGC
>CAMDGW010000021.1 GCA_945897695.1 Pseudobacteriovorax antillogorgiicola
ACAAGCATCCTGAACTTGGCGAAATTGAAGATTTCCCGTGGGATGCTGAAATCCTTGCTAAGTGTGAGCCTGTATACGTCACTCTTCCCGGTTGGAGTGGTGACATTCCAAAGTCTGGTCGCATCTCGGATTTACCTGAGAACGCCCGCCAGTACCTAGCTGCCATTGAGCGATTTACTGGAACGAGAGTCCTTTGGGTTGGAACCGGACCAGGACGTGAGGAAATGTTAAGCTAAACGAGACCTTAACTTTGTCCAAGCTTGGACGGAGCGCGACTTTCACCCACAACACCCGCCAAAATCCAAAGCGTGATGACGTAGGGAAGAATCTGAACCAGTTGCCCCGGCACTGTGCCAATTAAAGGAAATACAGTGCCCTGCAGTTTTAGCTGAGCAACTTCACAAACCCCAAACAGTATGCAAGCACCACAAGCTTGTATCGGCCTCCACTTACCTAAAATAAGACCTGCTAATGCCATAAACCCACGGCCGGCTGTCATATTGCGCGTGTAGCTAGAGGCAAGACACACTGAGAGAATTGCTCCTCCCAATCCCGCCACCGCACCAGTAATCATCAAGGAAGCCCACCGAACTGATGAAGGTCTAATTCCAGCTGCAAGCAATGCTTCTGGCTTTTCTCCCGCAACGGTTAGCCAGAGTCCAAAAGGTGTCTTCTTGATGACAAAATAAGTCACAGCAACCACCGCCAAGGCAAGCACGATAGGAAACCATTGCGGCAAGCGTTCACTCGCATCAATTGCAGGCGTTTTGGATGTCACGTCAAAAAGCATTTTACTGACCACTGGAATACCACCCCAAGCGAGCATATTCACCGCTGTCCCTGAAACGATCTGATCGGTTTTCAGCTGAATGACAAGAAAACCATAAAAAAGACCCATAACAATTCCAAATCCAACTGCGCAAAAAAGCCCTGCAAAGCCACTACCGAAATGAGTTGCGGAAGCAGCGGCAACAAAAGCGCCGAAAAGCATGAAACCCTCTAGAGCGATTTGAATAATGCCACTTCGCTCAGAATAGAGCCCAGCCATTGCTGCGAGAATCAACGGAGCAGCAAAGCGCAAAACCGATAAAAAAATCTCAAATATTGCCGTAGACTCCATCAGATGGCACCTCTGCTATGGGACAGTCGCACCTGCGCTACAACGAAAATCACCACCACAGCCTCAATCACCTGAGCAAGATCGCGAGTGACTTTCGTCGCCTCGATATCAAGAGCACTGGCTCCATGATGAAGAGCTGCAAACAAAAAAGCTGACAAAACAACTCCAACGGGACGTCCTCGACCAAGCAACGCCACGGGGATACCTAGAAAGCCAAAACCTTCACTCATCTCCATGCGAAAACGTCCAGCTTCACCCAGCACCATCGCCGCACCAGCAAGCCCGCATGCAGCACTGCCTGCAAAAAAAGCCCAAAACCGCACTTGGGGAACACTATACCCAGCCACCTGGGCAGCATCGGGGGACTGACACACTACCTTTACCCTAAAACCTGCGCGCGTCTTTTCGATGACTACCCAAAATAAGGCAGCAGCAATCAAGGAAGCCAATATGGCTAAGGTTGCCGGTGCCCCATCGAACATCTCAAATCGAGCAAGTTTGAGGTTTTCAGGAATCATCGCAGTTTCTGGATTTTGGCTATCAGAACTTTGAAATTTTCCGACCACCAGCCATCCCGTAACTCCTGCCGCAATGAAGTTTAGCATAATGCTTCCGATCACTTCGTGACCGCCGCGAAATGCCCTGATGCCACCAGCAATTCCACCCCAAACTCCAGCGGCAATGATCGCCGCGGCAAAACAAAGGCAGATAGCCAGCCACGAGGGCAAGGCATCTGGCAAAAACAATGCCAAAAGCGCACAGCTCATGGCCCCAATCAACGTTTGCCCCTCAGCGCCAATGTTAAAGACACCCGCCTGAAATGGAATGGCAACCGCCAATCCTGTGGCAATCAAAATAGTGGTAAAATAGATCACCATGCCACGGTCATGGGCGGTACCAAAGGCGCCCGAGATGATCACCTGAATGATCTTTATAGGGTCTTCGCCAGCAAGCATCGCTAATAAACTTCCTACAAGCAGACCGAGCATGACCGAAACCATGGCAAAAAATGCGGGCTTGAGAATGGTCCAGATCCTATGAATTTTCATCTGCCTCCTCCCCCCATAGCAACGCCAATCTTCCCCTCATCAAACTCGCCACGCTTAAATGAAGCCACAATGCGACCTTCAAACATGACGTGGATTATGTCGCTTAAGGCCATCAGCTCATCCAGCTGAGAAGAAATTAAAAGCACACCTGCGCCTGCATCCCTGCGCGCGATAAGTTCTCCGTGAATCTGTTCAATCGAGCCTACGTCTACCCCCCGTGTCGGCTGGGCGCATAGAATAAGTTTTGGGTTTCGTGACAATTCCCGAGCCATGACAAATTTCTGCTGATTTCCGCCAGAAAATCCTCCAAGTTTAGCATCTGGATCAGAAGGGCGGACATCAAAGGTTTTTAACTCATTCAGAAGTCGACCTTTGGCTGACCTACGGTCGAGCCATTGCCCACCAAGAACAGCCCATGATGCAAACTCATGGTCGTGGCCAAGCAGATCATTTTCAAGAAGGCTCTCGTCTGGCAACACAGCTTCACGCAATCTGTCCGCAGGCACCACACCAATGGGAAGTCGACGAATGTCGCTGGCTGTCAGTGTATCCCCGTCCCTCCCAAGGATATTTATGACCTGACGCCCATCTGTCATTTTACTGAACCGGCGAGGATCAAGAATCGTGTTAAATAGATCTGTCTGTCCACTCCCCTCCACGCCAGCAAGTCCAACAATTTGTCCCTCTTTGACTGAAATCGATATATCGGAGAGTTTATTCTTTGTGCCAGCTCGACCCAAAGTTAGACTCTCTACCGTCAATAATGACTCGCCAGGGGTGTTCGCTGAGCGCTTGATTTCACCAAGATTCACATGCCTGCCCACCATCAAATCAGCCATGTCTTGAATCGATACATCTTGCTTGGGAACACTCGCTACAGACTTGCCACGTCTAAATACCGTAATATGGTCGGCAATCGACTTCACCTCTTTTAGCTTATGAGTGATGATGATGATCGTTCGTCCTTGCTGATTTAGATTTTTCATCATCTGCAAAAAAGTCTCGGTTTCATCAGGAGACAAGACGGCAGTGGGCTCGTCAAGAATCATGACATCGACGCCTGCGTACAGTAGCTTGGCAATTTCAAGCTGCTGCTGTAGACCCACAGGCATATTTTCAACTTTTTCATCCCACGGAATATTAAATCCAGCGGATTTGGAAAGACTCTCTAGATCTCTGCGAATAGTCACGCGATCAATAAGTCCAAGACTAGGCAGAAGCCTTGTCGCCTTGGCTTTAGAATGTCCAAACTCACGACCCAAGATGACGTTATCTAAGGCCGTGTGGACCGGGGAAAGCATAAAGTGCTGGTGAACCATGCCAAGCCCTGCATCCATAGCTCCCCTTGGTGAATTCCACTTTTTTGGAGCACCTTTGAAGCGAATCTCTCCAGATGTCACCGACTCAAGCCCGAACAATAACTTCATCGAGGTCGACTTGCCTGCACCGTTTTCACCAATGATTGCATGAAGCTCGCCCTTGGAGACCCGAAAACACAGATCTTCATTGGCCAGCAGGGCTCCATAAGCCTTGGTCACATGGGAAAATTCTATCAGAGAAGATGACAACGAATCCGTCCTGGTTGGGCTACTTCTTCGAGAGATAATAATCAGGGACTTTGATTTTACCGGAGGTGATGCCCGCTTTGATTTCATTTGCTTTCTTGAGCATAGCGGGAGTCAGCAGACTCTTATTATTCTGGTCGATTGCCATATCAATACCACCGGTTGCAAAACCGTGGTTGATGGTCGTGCCACCAGGCAACGAGTTATTTTTTGCAGCTTTGACGGACTCAAATACAGCTACATCCACCGACTTAACCATGCTCGTTAGAATTCTCCCGGGCTTGATACCGTTCTGATTACTGTCGCAGCCGATGGCCAGAAATTTCCTGTCTTCAGCTGCATCAAAAAGACCAGCTCCTGAGGCGCCTGCTGCATGAAATATCACGTCAGCACCTTGAGAGTTTTGTAACAAGGCTAGTTCTTTTGCCTTGGGGGGGTTGCTGAACGCGTCCCCCGTAACGCCAATATAGGCGACCTGTACTTTGTTTTTCGGAGCGATGTGATGAACTCCAGCCTCGTAGCCCATGGCAAAGCGCCGGATCAGAGGAATGTCCATTCCGCCAATAAAACCCACCTGCCCTGTTTTTGAGGCCATGGCAGCCATTGCCCCTACCAAAAACGAGCCCTCATGCTCTGCAAACATGACGGACGTCACATTGGGCTTTTTAACCTCACTATCAACAATGACAAAGCGGCGGTTCGGAAACGCAGGAGCAACCTTGCCTATGGCGCCAGCATGACTGAATCCAATGGCAATCATCAAATCAAAATTCTTTGCTGCCAGGGCCCTCAGCATACTTTCAGATGATGCGGCGTCCTTAACTTCGACGGTCTTAAATTTAATGCCAAGCTCTTTTTCAGCCTTCTGAATTCCGCGGTAAGCTGATGCATTAAAACTTTGATCATCCTTACCTGCTTTATCCAAAATAAGTGCGACAGTAAAATCGGCAGCAAAGACGGAATTTGTTAGAAATGCACAGGCCACTAACGAAAAAAATCGGAATAGCATTCAGTCACATCCTATGAAATAAACTGAAATAACAACATTCTAGGACTTTTTGAGACTGCCAGAATACGGGCGTAGCCGCCAGTAAATTATCGA
The DNA here is from genome assembly GCA_945897695.1 of Pseudobacteriovorax antillogorgiicola. Taxonomy (GTDB): domain Bacteria; phylum Bdellovibrionota_B; class Oligoflexia; order Oligoflexales; family RGVZ01; genus CAMDKS01. Next base: position 4,837 of record CAMDGW010000021.1, read on the forward strand.
GCTACGGTGACGGCCTTGTCACTTTCAATCTCCATGCGAACGCCTTTGGCGGTATCGCTTCCCCCTTTAACTAATGTTGGCTGGATGGAGATCGTTGATAGTCCCTTGAAACTGTATAAAAAAGGTGCGTTTGGCGCTACTTCAACATATTTAACCCGGTCCTGGTGCACGTCATAAATTGCAAGCTTGATTGGCGAAGGGAATACCGAGCCATTACCAACAGGAACGATGCGAATCGTCTGCGGGTTATCGGTACTCGTCAACTTTACCCGAGCCCCTAGGGGTACAACCGTTTTGGCGGTGGGGGGTACCGTTACTTCGGCGCCAATTGGCATCTGCTCCACCGAAAAATTCTCAGCTAATGACAGACCTGACATCAGTAGTGTTGCAAAAATCCAGACGCGGGACATTGACCACCTCACATTACCAACAAGTATATTTATTATTTGCAGTGCTATTATTGTCCGACACCAGCTAGCTTTAGTTCAAGCTCAGATTTACTTGATGCGTATTGCAGAGCATCCTCCCTGCGAACTACGCCACTTGTCACAAGGCTTGCGAGCGCATCATCAAAGGACTGCATGCCGTAGGCGTCGCGGCCGTCGCGTATCAACTGCCGAAGTCCGGTGAAATCTGTTGCATCCCGGATGTGCTCTCTAACCGCTGACGTGCCAAGCAGCAACTCGATCGAAGCCACCATGCCCTTGCCGTCAGAGCGCGGAATGAGACGCTGACTAATGACAGCCTTGATTGACGAGGCCAGTGACATCCTCACGTTTTTAACCTCTTCGCCCTTAAACATGCCGCCAATCCTGGTCAATGACTCCACAGCATCAGACGTGTGCAGAGTCGAGATAACAAGATGACCAGTTTCAGCAGCACGCAATGCCGTTTCAACCGTCTCCCGGTCTCTTAGCTCACCGACCATAATCACATCAGGATTCTGCCGCATGGCAGCCCTTAAGGCATCGGCAAACGATTCCGTATCGGTTCCAACTTCCCGCTGCTCAATAATGGCCTTTTCATCCCGCAAAAGGTATTCGATTGGATCCTCAATGGTGATGATATGCGCAGCCCGTTCATGATTAATCCGGTCAATCATTGCCGCCATAGTCGTACTTTTTCCGCTGCCAGTGGCCCCCGTTACTAGGATCAGGCCACGCCGCTCACGGGTAATCGCACTGATCACCGCAGGAAGTTGCAGCTCCTCGATAGTACGAATGTGTCCAAGAACCACCCTGGCAACAATGGCTGGCGTTCCTCGCTGGAGAAATACGTTCACACGAAAACGGTGACCTTCACTGGACTGGTAGGCAAAGTCTCGCTCTCGTCTGATATCCCGCATGTCTTGGGGCAACAATTGCTGAAGCCAGGCCATAATTAGCTCTGGAGAGATGATTTTGCCATTTTCCGGAGCAACAAGTTCGCCTCTGAAACGAAATCTTGGGACACTTCCCGTTTTTAAAACAACATCCGACGCCCCTCCCCGAACAGCGGCGGTCAGAATTTGATCGATCTGCATAAACTCTACCTCACGACAAAACTGAATATGGGCAAAACACAGCCCTTAGCGCAATTTTAGCAGCAGCACCATCAAGGTTAGCGTCAAAGACATTTGAATGAGACTAAATCGAACCAGCACCTGGGGAGTGCTCCAATTCATATTTTTGCGGGCGTGGTCATGCAACGGAAAGCGTATATCTTTAAAAATTGAAATTTTAAAAAATCGAAGCAAAGCAACTTTCAAAAGCCCGGTCCCGCCATTGACCAGCAACACACCAGCCACTATCAACGACAAAAAGGGATTGCCACACTTAAGAACCAAAATACCCAGAAGAAAGCCCATGGCCCTAGACCCAGCATCTCCCATTAACAAGGAGCTTGGATGTGCATTATGCCAGAGGTAGCCCGCCAGGGTACCCGCCATCGACAGCGCTAAAATACCGTAGGTTGCGCCATCGTTATAGTGAGGCACAAGGAGATAACTCGACATCTCAACGTGACCCAGCACAAAGTAAAGCAATCCCCCAAGACTGAGGAAGGCCATACTACTCAGTGTGCCGCTTAGGCCATCCACACCATCGGTGCAGTTTGTGGCGTTAATCGCGATCCAAATCCAAATCACTGCCAGTGGCGTGTAAATAATTGGATCCAGAGCCAATCCTTTTTTTGTAAATGGTAGCCAAATTTCCACAGGGGCAAAACGGCTAATAATCATCGCAGCCGCTACTCCAATGCCCAAATCGATGGCACCTTTGATGTATTCGCCCCAGGCATCCGAGGAATTGTCGTCTAGGAAACCGAATATACACGCCAGTAAAGTCAAAAACAAAACTCCAACAATCTCCCACGACAGCGGCAAAACCAAAAGTTGGATCAAGAGAAACATGGGAATAAAAATAATGCCCGCACCCGTTGGCTTACCCTGAGACTTACTGGCATCAACCGCGTGGGCTCGCCCGCGGTCTCGCGGGCAATACTTTTCAGCTAGTCCCGGTAGCAGCTTCCAGGTCAGCAAACCTGACAGCACAAAACCAATTCCACCCAAAAAAAAGTGCGACGAAAGCAGCCGAAACGGCCCCCAAGCATTTTCCAACACTGATCCGAGCCAATAGAGCATCCGGTCCACCTATTTGCGGGTTAACAATCTTGAATCACTTCTATTGTATGACATGAAGGAAGAAAGCTCAAAAATTTCAAGCTTGGAGCCACAGATGCAGCTGGTAGGCAAATGGACACCAGGCATATAATAATCAGAAACTGTAGGATGCTGTTATTCCAAGCGTGGTCAGGATCTGCTGACTCCAATTGTCCAGCATCATGCGTTTTCTAAGGAGCTCTTCTCCGACGGTCAACTTCCGGTCTGTGTAATCATAGGAAGCATTAAGAGATACCCACGCCGCTGGAGCAACTTTTAGAGTCAAGACGTAACGGGAAGAGGTACCAGACGCCAGGGCTTCAGCAGGGGCACTAGCATCGTCCAATTTTTCATCTTTTTTGACCACCAGATTAGACAATTGGCTCAGAGTCGCACTGCCCACAACCGAAACGCCGAAACTTAAGTTGTAGGTACCTTCAATTTTTTCAGACATCTCAGACAAAAAAATACTTTTAGTTGTTTCGGGCAGGCGCGTCTTGTCGACTTTGTTCAGTGCCAAACCAATGGTGAAATCATCAAGGTTTCTTAACCATGATAGCTGAATGGCGGTCGTCGATTTAACGCCGGATTCAGCCTCAACCAATGGTTTGCCACTGTCAGCTTTGGTTAGATTGAGGCTCACTGACGAATTGTCTCCGTTACGAGTTACTGCCGATTTGAGAACAGTATTTGTATGATTCAATCGCGGATCTGCCTTGGACGCGATTGCAATGCTGTCATATCCAGCATCAATCTTGAAAGGATCAAATTCTGCTACAATTTTGCCGCCTACGGTGGCCGAGCTTGACGCATTCTTGCTGTTTGCCTTTGGGTATTCATCTTTAGTCGCATAGCCAATTCCAACATCCAAAGGATCACTTATCGGGTATAGCACCGATAAACCCATGGTGTTTGTCGCTGCGTAGCTAAAAGATTCAGACTTGTTGACAACGTTTTGAACGTTTTCCGGGTCGTCAGCAGTTGCAATGAGGCGACTTGACGATTTGGCTCCTTCCGTATGGTAGTATCCAGGGTTTAAACCAATATCCAAACTTGGCTGAGCCCCGAAGGGGCGAGGTGCACCCAGATACTTGAGGCCAAATGCAACGGAGGCGATAGGCGTTCGGTCTTCTTTACGATCCTCTTTATAGCCATGGAAGTCTTTAAAGCCTGAACTCTGAGAATAGCCAAATCCAAATTTCACCATATAAGACGTTGAAGGACCTGCTGGTTTTGGAGGAGCTGCGGGCACCGCAGGCGCACCAGCTTTACCAGGAGTTCCCCCAGGCAATATAGGCTCTGAAACTGCCGGTGGTGGAGCCGTTGGAATGGAGTAAAAATAAAATGGCTGCGCCTGGTATCCGTAAAACTGTTGCGACTGATCCAAAGACAAGGCTTTTTCTCTATCTAAAATTAAATCAATCTCAGACAGCATTCGACGCTTTTGCGAGACAAGCGACGGAGGGATCTTACGAGAGTTTCTGAGAAATAATTGGGCCTTCTGATAAAGCTTAAACTGCAGCAAAGACACTCCTGTATAGAAGCGGATGACATCCTTGTGTGGATGGTCATCCGGAACCAAAGGATAGGCTTTAATCACTTCACGGTATTTTCGTGCAGAAAACATTGCTAAAACATAGTCGATCAAGGCTTCTTTGGGTAACTCATTGGCCGGGACCTGTTGAAACAACTTGGCAGACCGAGCAAACTTCCCTAGGCGGTAATAGCTTTGAGCAATTAGAACAGTCGGTAATTTCGTTTGTGGGCTTCGCCTTTGGGCTGCAGCTCCATATTTGATCGCATCAACATACCGACCAGCAGCAAAAAAATCTCGAGCCTTAAGATAAAGCTCTCCGGCCTGAAGAGATCTTTGTGGTCGACCTTGTAAGACTTTTGGCATTGCTGTTTTTTGGTTGCTTGAAGACGACGTGGAGGACTGCCGGGCGTTGGACGGACCTGGAGATGGCGCCCGGGCGTTAACTTTGGGATTTCTTGGCATTGAACTGGAGATTGGCGTCGAGCTCTCGCTTGTTTTGACCGCTCGAGTCTTAGTACTTTGAGCGGTAGCGGGGGCAAATGGAATGGCGATTGAAAAAGAAAGTGCAACAGACAAAATCTGCCATTTAGCTGCACCCATTTTCAATATTTTCACCATCCTGGTTCACTTCTCTGGAATCATCCTGATTCCCATTGGCACAATCCTTTGAAAACTGTTTCTTATGGCACGAAGTCTATCTGAACTTTACGTCACTATATTCCTGATCGACCTTATTCAGAGCCTGCTCAATGGAACCTCCATTGGTAAGATACCCGAGCAATCTGTATTCGGGAGTAATATCAATCCGACTCATAAGATCCTCACCACTTATCTTTATTAAAGAACCAGGAATCTGGGCTACAATTCTTGGGTCGACGTTCCCCTGCTGCTGGAGAGTTGCAATCCTAACCAGGGCGAGAGCATATTTTTCGTCCATCAAAGGTCTAAGTGCAAATTCTGAGGCGCTGCGGCAACTATCGAGGTCCTGCAGACTTGCTGCCGACTCGAGGCACGTCATCTGCCCAAGCATGCTTGAGCGATCCATTGAACTTACCGTGCGTCCGTTGGCGAGAACTTCCAACTGATGCTGAAGCCTGCGAGCAACTAAAGACACGAGGTCTTCAGTCATCACGTCCTTAGAATCAACTCCAAATTGTGGATCACCCGAAATCGAGCGAATAGCCACAGATGCAGTCAAAAGGCAGCCTTCAAAAAAGTTTCTGGGCTTTACCCAGCCCTTTGCCGGCCTTCTTCGCACCCAGTTCGGATCAAGCGAAAGAATTTTGGTCCATTGATTCTTATTCAAAGCCTTACCTTGAATGAAGGGAGCGAGCTGGCTTGCATTTTCTCGCCACTTTTGTTTCCAAGTCTCGACGCTACAATCAATTGGCGCAGACGCAGGTTGATCGCCTTTAAGTAGCTTTTGGGAAACGCCCTCAATGGATCCTGTCGTGTAAAATGCATACATTCGAAATAAGGGCAGCCATTGGCTTTGGTGTTTGGCAGTTTTGAGGTATTTCTGCGGATAAGGAATCACCTTCATTCCCATGGCATTCAAAAAATCTGATGGGTCTGGTTTTCCTATGAGCGCGGAATATTCTGCGGCGATTGGCACTTCATCTTTCCGGGACAGCATCCAATAAGCCGCAGCCAAGGCAATAAGCACAATACCGACGGCAGCAAATTGCATGCGTCTCGATTTCTTTTTTTGTTCGTTCAAGAAATCATTAAAACCGTTTCTGGACTCCGCATGAGCCTGCTTGGCCGGTTTTGATTTTTTGCGATCGCGCCTGGAATCCTGCCTTGAGATAACTCGCGCATGCCCGGTGGCCTCTCTCCATGAAAGAGAAAGAGACTCTCCTAACGCAGATGCAACATCTGGATAGTGTTTGGTGACATCATCTTTATGATCTAATACTACCCATGGTCCGCAATGACCCGAAAGCTCGTCCTGCAAACCAAAGTCCATTCGCTCCAGACGGAGTTTGAATTCATCAATCAACATAGGACCGATAAATTCTCGATGATCGCGCCTGACCAGGTAGTATCGTTCGAGTTTCATACTCATCACCTAACCTCACTGAGCAAGACGGTGATATTGTCTCGACCACCTGCAGCATTTGCAGCTGCAATCAAGAGCTGCGGAATCGCGTCAAATTTAGAATAATTCTTACGGACGATGCTGGCGATTTCGTTATCGGCAATCATACCGCTCAGCCCATCGGAGCATGTGATGAATAATTGTCCAGGTTTTAGCGCCACTTCATAGATGTCAGCTTCGCAATTTGGACCTAGTCCTAGCGCTTTCACTAACGCCTCGTCTTTTGCGCCAGGCTGAACCTGGTCTGGATTTAGCCAGCCTTTGGCCGCAAATGTTCCAACGTTATGATCAATCGTCAGCTGGAAAATATGCCCTGCGTAATACATGTAGGTCCGGCTATCGCCTACATGTGCCAAATGCAGTCTATCGCCCACAAACACCAGGCAATTCATCGTTGTTCCCATGCCTGCGATTTCCGTCTCAAGCTGACCGCGAGTCAAGATATCCTGGTTTAGTTCATCAACGGCCCGCACGAGAAAGCTATTCACCTCACCGTGGCGAATGGTGTCACTGCTCTGAAAGACCCTTTTCATAGAGTTTACAGCAATCGATGAGGCAACCTCACCCCCGCGACGACCTCCAATTCCATCTGCGACCACGCCCAATCCCTGAGCTTCATCGTAGAAAATACTGTCTTGATTGGCTTTTCTTTTGCGCCCAATATCGGTTGCGCCTGCCATTCTGATACGCATTTCACCCTCCAAAAACCTCGAGAAAAAGCACTGCATCTATCGGACTTCCTTGGGAAACCTTTAAAAATCTATTCTAAGGTTTTAGCACGTGGAATTCCCCCCCCAACCTGAGGTATACCGATCCGTCCCTCGAATGCGTTTGGTTTTTAAACAAAAAAGGACCAATTATGCCTATGCCTAAAGCTAAGTGGAGCCGGTTTGGCACCTCCATATTTTCCCTCATGACTCAAGCGGCAAACAAGCACGGAGCGGTCAACCTTGCTCAAGGCTTTCCCAATTTTGATGGACCTGAGGAAATCAAAGAGGCCGCCATCAAGGCCATGAAAGGTGATTACAATCAGTATGCTCCATCGGTAGGACTGCCCCGCCTTCGAGAACTACTAAGCTCAAGAATGCTCAAGACTTCAGCTGTGAAGTATTCTGCAGACGATGAAATCACAGTTTTTTCCGGCGCCACCGAGGCGCTTTTTTGTACTTTTCAGGCATTTTTTAATCCAGGCGACGAAATCATTGTTTTCGCACCGTTTTTTGACTGCTACCCAGCAGGAGCTTTTTCATCAGGCTCCAAACTGGTGGAAGTTCAACTTCGCACACCTGACTGGACTTTTACGGCCGAAGACTTACAACGTGCGTTGACGCCCCGCACGAAAGCTATCCTGGTCAACACTCCGCACAACCCAACAGGGAGAGTTTTCACAAAAAAAGAGATGACAGACATTGCTGACTTCGCGAAAGCAAACGATCTTCTTGTTATTACTGACGAGGTCTATGAAGAACTCGTTTACGACAGCATCCCGTTCACACGTATGTCGACCCTTGACGGCATGCGAGACCGCACCGTGGTGATTTCAAGCTCTGCTAAGACCTTTAGTCTAACCGGATGGAAAATCGGATACACATTCGCCCCACCTCACCTAACCAAAGAGCTCCGGGCTGTCCATCAGTTCACGGTTTTTTGCAGTGCGACACCCTTACAAGCTGGCATTTGTGCTGCGCTGGAACTTCCTGAGGCCTATTATGGACAGCTGCGAGCGGACTACCAAAAGCGGCGCGATTTACTTTGCAACGGTTTGACAGAGTTAGGTTTCAAGTTTCGAAAGCCTGAGGGCACGTACTTTGTGGTTGCAGATTATAGCGTAATCTCCAACCTTCAGGATCAAATGTTTTCATTATGGCTAACGGAAACCAAAAAAGTTGCTGTGATTCCTACTAGCGTCTTTTTTGAAAACCCAGAAGACATTGCTGCCCGTCAACGGTATGTGCGGTTTGCGTTCTGCAAAGACACAGAAACACTGAAAGCTGGGCTTCGCAATCTTGGGGCCAACCTTTGACCGACCATTCAGATAGAAATTGAATCAATATTAAGCAAATCGACCCAGCCTTCGTTTTGCTTGAAATAAGGAGTAGGCTCCCTGGCCATACCCTTATGGGCCCAAACTGCCATGGCGCCAGCCATGAAAGCATGGAATGATTCGACGCTGCCAGCAATATCATCAATGGCATCTTCACTGATAGCGATGCCCAGCCTAGGGCTTAAGCTGAGGGTACGTTTGGATGACAGCTGGGACAGAATCTCACAACGCAGGTCAAATCCTTTTTCAAAGTTACGATAACCGGTGGACCAACCTTCACCCCCCAAAACATTCTCAATCTGCTTTAGCAAAAATGAGACGTTAGTTTCTCGAAGCATCACTTCTGGCAACACCATGCGCAGCCTGCGCTGCAAAGTTTTTGCTCGCACCACCAATGGGGCAAGATTGGCGCTATAGGTTGGCTCCAATTTCCCAAACTCCTCACCTCGACCAAACATAGCATCCCAAAGGCGTAAATTCTGGGGGTTGAGCGGACGGAGCTTGTGAGCCCCTTTCCGACCTCGTTTTTGCTCGATGGCCATCATCATCCCCACGGCAACGTCATCACAACGCACGACTCCAGGGCATACCGGTCGATCGCAATTGACGCAGGGCGGCTCAGAAATCGGGCAATCCACAAACGTTGCGGACAGGGCAGGTACAAGTTTTAAAATATCAATTATGCGTTCATCAGAAAATAAAGTGCCAACTGAGCCAATCTTTTCATATAATGTTAAAAATTGTGTTCCAGATTGATTTGACGTCAGGACAACCAGTGCCGATTTTTTTGCATTGGGTCCAGACAGATGAATTCCGACAAAAGCGGCATCTCCTTGAGGTCCTGACGTTACGCAGTCTTTGGACGTTCCGCTACCAACTTTTTCAGAAGGGTGTTTCACTTTGACCCGCCGGTTTTACTTTGGAGTACTCGTCATTATGCTATCGCTTGTGCACGGCTGGCACAACGACGCAAAAAGTGCGCCAATTGCAAGCCCGCCAAAGGCTCAACCTGCGCAGGCTCCGTATGCAATGGCGCAGGCTGAGTTTGCTAAAGGTAACTGGGACAAAGCCGCCCCACTTTACAAAAAACATTTGCGTTCATTTCCCACTGATTTCCGCGCTTGGAACCAACTAGCCGCCTCATACTACCACTCAGGACAGGTCAAGGCGTCACTTGATACACTGCAACGTATTGAAAAACAAACCCCCGATAAATCATTCAATTACTTCTATCAAGGGATGTGTATTGCCGTGCTAGGCTCAGAAAAAGAAGCCACCCGCTATTGGGAATACGCTGCCTATTGGCAGGATGAATTTGGCGCGAAAGCGACTTATGAACTCGCAACATCAAATTACCGCAGTGGCGATGACATGAAAGCTCGACAATGGCTCTCAACTTATCTTCAAAAGTTTCCAAGGGGTCCCGAGGCGCAATCAGCAAAAGACCTGCTAAAATCTCTAACAGAAAACAAAAAACAAGATAATGTTGCTGGCTTTGATCGGCCAGATCCAGAACTGACCATATATAAGTATCATCCGTGGTCCCTATTCAAATTGCCCCATTTCTGGCAGGTCCAGTTAGGCGGCTTAAACACTGAATCAACCGGCTACGAACCTGTCAGAGCAGCAAACGGGACAGGCGCTCTGGTGAGACCTGCTACCAGCGACCTCGCCATGGTCGTAAACGCTTCCATTGGAGTCGGTCCAATCCGACAGAAATCTGCCACATCTTTTGCCGGCTATACTTACAAACAAAAATGGTTGATGGAGTTACCTGGCATTCTCAGCTGGTTTGATGATGGCCTTAGTCTAGACTCGTTTCCACTCAGGGGTGACATGCTTGAGCGGAGTCACCAATTTTTTGGCGACATGCGACGACAAATGTCAGCCAATCTTTTTCTTGGAGCCTACGCAAGGCTTGAATTTAGCAGGCTCGGATCAAGTTTTTTTCCTAGCCCGGACGAATCAAGCCTGAAGGTAGTCACGCCCCAAACTGACACCCAGCTGCTGATCCCATGGGCTGGATGGTCCTGGTCGCCCACCATGCGTTCAATGTTTTCGCTCTACCTTCGCAAAGAAATTCACAATCAAAGCCCAGAGCACAGCAACAAAACATACGACCTCACCGGTGCAACGGGAGATCCAGCAATAAGCTTAACACTAACTCATTCCATGGACTTCCCTCAGCAGAGATTAGAAACCACCATTGACATTTTTCAATATGAATTTATTTACAATGACTATTGGCTCGATTACACGCGCCGTGGCGTGGTTATAGGAGCCGACTACAACATCTACAAAGGCATCGGTGCCAGCGCGATCCTCGGCTACTACAGCGATGATTACAAACTTCCTCACATCAAAACCGGTGGCTGTGGCTCAGACGCGCCAGCCGCCGATGACGCAACCCCGGGCTCATGCCCCAGGTCAGACACTGGCACCATGCTGCAAATTGGCTTATATTATAATAAAAGCGCCAACATGCGGATTGAAGGATCATACACAATGGTTGAAAACAGCAGTAACCTAAAGGTTTATTCTGGGGGCAAAAACACCTACTGGCTTACTGCGACTTGGGCTTTCCCGGGTACGAAACGGGTATCGCGCATGACGGAGCGATTTGCTGACGTCGCATTTACAAAGGATGCTGAGCAGTGATTCAAAATCAAGATATTCCCCAGGTACTCAATGATTGCAAGCGTTCTAGAACCCCTGTTCTGATTAGCAGTAGTGGCCTGGACGTAGCATTTCAGACGATCATCAGGGAGATTGACGGTAACACCATCGTTTTAGAAAACATGGTTAAGCCCGAGTTCATCAGTCGTTTTGCAAAAGGTGAAAAGTTTTTTCTGCAGTGTAAAATGCTTCGATTTCAATCCACAGACGTGCACCCGAGAGGTGTATTCATGGCGTTTGTAATTCAGGAAAACTCTCTAACCGAAGAAACAAGGCAGTCTGAGCGCTTCATGTTTACGCCCGATGAAAATGTTATCGCCGAACTTATCAATCCGTTTGACAGCAAAACCGTTCTGCGTCGCTACTTGATGGACATGTCGGCGACTGGTTTGTCACTTCGAATCAATCGGCCCACCAAGCCTTTTGCTGCTGGCACTATTCTTTCGGACATAAAAGTTGCCATCGACGGCAAGCACTGGACCACCATGACGGGAGAGGTTGTATATAACCGAAAGTTTATGGATTTGAAGGGTCATCTTAAGGTGCAAGTTGGAATTAAGTTCTTGCAGCCGCCAACTGAATAAACACGCAAAAAACAACTAACGGCTAGGAGCTAATTTGGCAAGCCCATATAGTAAATTAGAAAAATGGCAGCGTATGTACGTCAACCGCGCTTTGAACATGGAGCGCATCAAAGCCATAGGTTTTGATATGGACCACACACTTGTCATGTATAACCGTGAAGAATTTGAGTCTTTAGCTTTCAGGGAAACTCTCAAGAAGTTTATCGAAGCAGGTTACCCGGAAGAGCTTGCAGATCTGGAGTTCAAACCTAGTTTTCTGATTCGCGGTTTGCTTGTGGATATGGAAAGAGGCAATCTGCTAAAGGTTGACGGCCATAAGTATGTCAAAACTGCGTTCCATGGTTCAACACCTCTCGACAAAGAAACCCGCCACAAACTTTACAACAGCGAATCATTCAAGGCTCAGGAATTTCTAAGCGTAGACACTTTCTTTGCCCTAAGTGAAGTCCAACTTTTCGTGGAAATAGTGGACTATATGGACCAGAACCCTAAGAAAATAAACAAAACCTACCGCGAAGTTTACGGGGACCTGCGCAGATTCATCGATCTTAGCCACGCGGACGGAAGTATTAAAAATGTGGTCATGGCCGATCCAGGCCGGTTTATTCGTAAAGACAAATACCTTTCGACAGCGCTAACTCGCCTGATTGATGGTGGTAAGTCACTGTTCTTGCTCACAAACTCGGGCTGGGAATATACCAACCGCGTGATGAGCTACATCCTTGAAAATGAGCATGATGAGTTCCCGTCCTGGCGCGATTATTTCGATGTGACAATTGTATCCTCGGGAAAGCCTGGCTTTTTCACGGGTAGCCAGCCATTTCTCGAAGTGATGACCGAAAGTGGCTTACTGAAGCCTCATTCGACAAGCTTACTACCGCGTCGCGTGTACCAGGGTGGAAACGCAAATCTGTTCCAAAGGCTCACCAAGTATCGTGGCGACGAAATTCTTTATGTCGGCGATCACATTTTCGGCGACATCATGCAGTCGAAGGGCAAGCTAAACTGGCGCACGCTGCTCGTGGTTGAAGAGCTAGAACATGAGCTTGAAAAACTAGCTGAGATCAAACCGCTATTTCACGAAATTCAGCAGAAGATCAACGAACGTGAGGCTCTCGATGAAGAAATTCAGATTATCCGTTCAAAGCTGATGTCGATCAAACGGCATATTCAGGTTGCCGGACGTGAAGGTGACACTAAAAAAGCTCATCACCTGGATAAAGAAAGGGACAAGTACGCTGAGAAGATTGCAGGTAAAGGTCCAATTCTTGACAAACTTGATAACGACATTAGGGATTTACTTGCCAAAAAAGAAAGCTCCCTCCATGCAACATGGGGAGAACTGATGAAAGTGGGCTTGGAGCGAAGCCGCTTTGCCTATCAAGTTGAAGGATTTGCATGCGTCTACACTAGCCGCGTGAGTAATTTACGTTTTTACAGTCCGCAAAAGCGCTTTTCGAGCTTTCATGATATTTTGCCACACGACCCCTGAACTTATTTAAAATTCAGACAGGTTCGCCTGTCTTTGCGGCCAGTTATAGAGCTGGTGCGCTTTGTTGCGTCCAAGGGATGGAACCACCCCCCTCAGATCGCCGCAACTCTCATTAATGTTTAAGTAAAAACAAACCGATAGACACTCCGAATGTTTACGTTTTTTGATTCTAATTTGGAGTGAATCGGCATGAGTGGAGAACTCATTGGCCATCGTTATCGCGTCCTTCGTAAAATTGGCGAAGGCGGAATGGCGGTTATTCATATTGCGGTCGATGAAAAACTTGGCCGCGATGTTGCCATAAAAATCCTAAAAGAACGCTACGAAAACCATGATGAAATTCGTGTGCGTTTCCAACACGAAGCTCGCGCCATATCTGCCTTTGATCATCCAAACATTCTGAAGATTTTTGATTTCTCGGGTGAAGAGTCCAAGCAGCTGTGGCTTGTCACCGAACTAATCCATGGGCGAAATCTCGCACAGATTTTAGAGACAAC
>CAMDGW010000022.1 GCA_945897695.1 Pseudobacteriovorax antillogorgiicola
GCGGAGCAGTCGGTCGTAGTGATGGTGAAAAACAAATTGAGGTCGACCGCCGGCGGGCTCGTGAGCGCATTGCCCGGCTCAAAGATCAGCTTATTCAGATCGCAAAGGAGCGAGAAACACAGCGCAAAGCTCGGCGTAATGAGATTAAAGTTGCTTTGGTGGGTTATACAAATAGTGGCAAGACCACAATCATGAATGCCATGACTAACGGTGATTTTGTGGCGAAAGATGCACTTTTTGCTACTTTGGATTCAAATGTTCGAACTCTGGATCCCAACACCCGGCCCAAACTGCTACTTAGTGATACCGTCGGATTTATTCGTAATCTTCCTCACACATTAATCGAATCATTTAAGTCTACTTTGGATGAAGTCCTGGAAGCAGATCTTTTGCTTGTCGTGGTCGATATTTCTCATGAAAATTACAAAGCGCAACTCGAGACAACAAAAAAAGTATTGTCTGAAATTGGTGCCTCCCATATTCCGGTGATTCATATTTTTAACAAAATGGATCGGGTCGAGGATCCGTTCCTTGGACGAATACTGCGGCAGGCTTATCCAGGAAGCATAAGTGTCTCTGCCTATAAGCAAGAAGACATCACGAAGCTGCGTGATCACGTTTATAAATTTTTTGCTGCCAACTTTATTCGCTGTAAATTGGCCATTCCCGCCTCAGATCGCGACGGTGTGTCATTGGTATACCGAACTTGTCTGATTTTGGACGTCAGTTATGAGCGTCAAGATCTCGCTGTGTTTGATGTTCGTGTCACCAAAGAAGTTTATCCGAAGCTGGCCCACTATCGCCTGGATGGGGATGAAGAAGCTGCGGCCTTAGGGCAATAGCCTTAGAGGTTCAAATGTGATTTGAAGCTATCCCACATCGCAACATGATTATCGATTTCCCAGTGACTGATGTTGAACTTAGGGTTCTCATCTGCCTGAGGAATGATTGAAGAGTGCAGAAATATAGTTTTTTGCTGCCAAGCATTTACCCACAGGCCGGTGTAATCATTAATATGCTGTCTCGCCGAGGGTGTAATGTCTTTCGGTGCCGACGTACAGTCTCCGGGAGTATCAAAAAAGCAAAGTTTCTTACTAATTGGGTCGATCGTATAAAGAGCCTTGATTAAGTCAGGGGAGCCTTCCCACGACTCAATAAGCTTCATCGAAAGCCATCCACCATAAGAGTGGCCAACAATGTAAGCGTCAGTAGATTCTTCCATCTTTTGTTGAAGTTTTGCGATGTAGTCCTCATCTGAGGGGGTTTCTATCGCCCAATCGTCTGCTGATGCAGCGGTGATTAATTGCTTTTCTGAAGTGAAGCAACTTGCAAGCACCTGCGGAAGATGACCAGTTTTGTCCAGGATGAATTTTTGCATCTCGAGTACATGATCAAACATTCCGCTACCTAGTGGCCCGACTTCACCATTATGGCGGTCGGAAGTCTTACAAGAAGAATATCCGCTCATGCCGATGATGATCGGTTTAGCGCCCGAACCGGGAAGCTCGTCTGATGAAAGCTGTCCTGGCGAGCGAGCTCCGCAGGAGCCAATCATGAGAGACATTACTAAAAGCGTATTTAGATTGTGTATCATAACGAGAATCCTCTTGGCTTAAGGCATGCTATTTTGATTGCGTTATAAAGGGTTTCTGCGCATCATTGACTCGATTCAATACCTCGGTAATAGCGTGTGACATGATCTCAACTTCCCAGGTGTCACCTTTGAGGTTTGATAGCAAAGATTCCAGCCATACGACGGTTTCTGAAAAGAATTTTTTGCCATCGTCAGACATAGAATGATGAAATTCATTGATCAGATGCTTGACCCAGCTTGCGCTTGGTTTCCCGATTAAGTTAACCATCCGATTTAGCCGCTGAGTTGCTTCCTGTTCTTGCCAACCTCCAGAAATACGAAACGGGAACCAGTCTGTGTCCTTTTTGTGGAGCCATATGCGGGCTTGTCCACCTATATCCACGACTTTGTAGTCCAGGGGCTCAGAGCCGAGAAATCCATCGGGACGTTTCCACACCACAAACATGCCTGAGCCTCTTTATCGAATGATTGATCTTCTGCTACATGTTTTACCGCATATAGCTGGTAAGCGGCAATACGATTAAATATTGTCCCAGCTGAACTTTTCTTGCTCAAATGCATGGTCTGCCACAGACTTGATCAGCTCATCACTGTTGTGGTCGATTTGGTCTAAGTTTTGTTGAATGCGCCGTTTTGCGTCGTTTGCAAATATCTCAAGAATTTCAAGTTCTTGTGATGATTTTGCAACGCCGTTTTCTTCCAGTGCCAAAGAGACGCGGCTGATGACGCAGGCGAGAACATAGAGGTCGATCATGATGTCTGCTAGGCGTCGCGTTGCAAATTGCTTATTCATGATGTTTTTTCCGTGCTTGCGCAAAATTCGGTCCGTCGCGGTCGCCAGTTTGCGCGTCAGCTCTTCGAACAGCCTGGCGTGCTCTGCAATGGCAGGATGAGACTTCGTCATTTCAACTTTGCCAAGACCTGTGGCCTGCGTCACGCGACGCTTAGCGTAGTCACTTAAGACGCCAAATCCTTTGATCGGATCATGAAGGGCGTTACCTAACGCCGCAGTCAACTCCTTCAGGCTTGTACCCACATCATTCATGGCCGTAAGGGCAACAAACAATCTAAGGATTTCGTTGGTCCCTTCGAAGATACGATTGATACGCGCGTTACGCATTATTCTCTCGTAAGGGAACTCTCGCATGTAGCCGTTACCGCCTGCAATCTGCAGCGCCTCATCAACGGTATCCCAAAGAGCCTCTGTCGAGACGATTTTGGAGATAGCAGCTTCGACGGCGTAGTCTTTGTGTCCTCGGTCAACCATGCCGGCCACCATGTTGACACACGCCTCTGCCGCATAGGTATTGACAACCATTTTGCCGATTTTTTGTTTGATCAGACCAAAATTTGCAATCGGCTGTTCAAACTGCTTGCGCTGCTTGGCCTGCTTGGTCGCCTGTTCAATGAGAAACTTCATAGCGCCAACACAGCCGCCACCCAACCCAGTGCGGCCACTGTTCAACACGTTCATCGCGACCTTAAAGCCATTACCCACTTCACCTAGTACGTTTTCTTTGGGTACTTTGACGTTCACCATACTGATCGTCGTGGTACTGCTAGCACGGATTCCCATCTTATCTTCGTGTGGGCCGTTTGTGACGCCTGCCATGTCACGGGTGACGATAAATGCTGTAATCTTTGCCTTGCCCCCAGAGTCTTTACTTTCGGTTCTTGCAAACACAGTAAAGAAGTCTGCAATTCCACCGTTCGTAATCCAGATTTTTTCACCGTTAAGTAGCCAGTGATCTGCTTCCTCTACAGCCTTTGTCTTCAAACTCGCTGCGTCGGATCCGGCATTCGCTTCGGTCAGACAGAACGCCGCGATCATTTCACCAGTAGCAAGTTTTGGAAGGTACTTTTTCTTCTGTGACTCGTTGCCAAATAGAACCAGTCCGCGCATGCCGATGGAGCTGTGGGCTCCTGCAGTTAAGACGATGCTCCCGTCATATCGCGTGAGCTCCTGCAAGACTCTTGAGTATCCGGTTGCACTTAGCCCAAGTCCGCCAAACTCTTCTGGGATGATCAGACTAAAGAGACCAAATTCTTTCATCTCTTCGACGAAGCTTTTCGGAAGCTCACCCTCGTGATCCCACTTGCGGAATTCTTTGTCACGGGAACCAAGCCATTGCTGAAATGATTGAGCCATCGTCCGGATTGTTTCTTGTTCTTCCTTTTTCATTTTCGGGAAAGGAAATAGCAAGGACTCCTCAATGCGTCCCATGCACAAAGAACGCATAAAACTTGTGTTTTCGATAGATTCGTTCATGGCTTAGTCCTTTCTGTTGGCTCCTGGCCTTTCGAAAAACATTAATATTGTGCCACCAAAGGTTTCGGATTCATAGGGACTAGGCGGAAATTTGCGAGATCACCAAACTGGCCCTCTAAGTTTCAGAGACGTATGACCGAAAAGCAGGGATCTGCTGCGGAGGTAAAGGTGCGTATCATTGGCGGCAAAATTCAGATAGAAATCAGGCGGGAAGCGCGTTTTGTCGTCTTTGGCCTTTGTGTTGCAATCGTAGTGTTGGTTCCGGGCCTTCTGTTTTATAAATCTCTTATCAGTGGCGCTTCTGAGGTGGCGGCAGCATCTGTGGATTCATCCGTCAGATCTAAGCATCAGAACTTGCTCATTCAAATTCGTAGGGAGATTGAATTCGTCACCAGCGGAAGCTGGTCTGATCCAACACGAAAAGACACGCTGAAAATAAACAGAGATTTGTCTGCGACCAGACCATTTGATTTGACTTTGTTGTTTGATAGTGAGCGTAAAGTTTTGGATGGATTAAAGCTATCTGGCCAGACACGTCATTATTCGTCTCTGACGTATGAAGAGGCCTCTGACATGATTCCCGTTGACTCTAGTTTCTTCGACGCAGTGCGAGATGGAGAGATCGTTTCGGGTTTGATCGAAATTGAGGGTGAGCCGATGGTAACGGCAATCCAGGAGGTTCACGTCCAGGGAAGGAAGAGTTATTTGTTGATAGCACGCGCCCTTGACACCTCTCAATTTGCAGTTCACGATGCGAGGCTTCATGAAACAGAATTTGCAGAAGTCCGTGGTTCGGATGATTTCAAAGTATTTAGTTTGAGCGACGAAGCTGCTTTACCTAACGATGTGCGCCTTGGTATGGCAGCTGCTATGCAAAATCATGGCTGGGCTTTTTCGCTCAAAGGCTCTAAGGGGGAGCTTTATACAGTTATTGATGATCTGCTAAGGCGCCCGGTGATTTTGGTCAAATCTCCCTGGACTTTGCCAGAATACATTTCCACAGCGACCTCTTATAAATTATTCTTTATGGTTTCGGTCGCTGCAGGTGTGGCGACATGGTGGTTACTAAGGCGCGGTGACGAGAAAAGTCGAAGTCGAAGTCGTCGATTTGAAGGGCTGTCTGGACTTACGACCGACAATTTAAGGATTTTTGTGGAGGCGTTTCCTGGCTTTGCTTTTGCTATTACGCCGGATTTGAAATACCTGGCCGTTAGTCGGATCTTGGCAGGTGTTACCGGGCAAGAGTCGTCAGAGTTCAAGGATCAGACTTACGGGGATGTTTGCTTTGAAAATGATGATGGATCACTCGCGCGTGTCTTGTTCGAGCTTCGTGACCAGGGTTATTGGCCACCTGCTCGCAATGTGGAACACTCGGTTTCTGGCCTTGGAGAAACCCATAGTTTCTTGGCGACAGCTCACTATCTCGCTAAACAGTCTGTTTTGCTGGTCATACTTACCAAAAAAGAAAGCGCACAGTCTGTGCGCTTTCCTGGAGCAAATCAAAGATCGAGAAAATCAGATTCAGCAGTAGCCTAATCAACCGGCTCTTCGCTGAGAGGACGTGCCGGTGTTTTTTCCGCCGTAACGACGAATAAAATCGTCTAGTAGCTGGCGCTGTGATTCGTTAAATTGCGTAAACTGAACGCCCATCCCTACGTTGAGATCTGTGCGGTTGGCAATTGGCGCTTGGCTCCAGATCACCTTACCCGTTGTTCTCAGCGTTTCCTTGCTATCGGGGATTGTGAACGTTAGCTCAATTTCCGATCCAGAGCTTAGCGGGCTTTTGGTTTCAATAAACACACCACCCGTGCCAAGATCGCGACAAAAGTCAAAAAGGTAATGACCGTCCGCTTTGTAATCAACGAGTAACTGAATGGGTACCCGGTGATCAATGCGATCAGAGATCGAACCAGCTGTCGACGGGTGTGATTTGTCACCAACGTTCATTCCTGGTTTCGTACGGCCTTTATTTGATGACTTCTTGCTCATAATTTCTCCCGCCATTTCTTGACTATGGAACTTTTACTCGGAAACTTCAGGACGTTTGATGCGATTGACGCCGCCTGCTTTCAATAGTTTTTTAACCAGTGCGTTGTGTTCTCCGATTGACTTGGAGAATGCGTGGCGCGATTGGTCAGCACTATCGAGCACATAATAATAATAACCCAGATTGGTGGGCTTAAGAACTGCCTCAAGGCTAGATCTGGAGACGGCCCCGATTGGGGTTGGGGGTAACCCGCGATGAATACGGGTGTTGTATGGATTATTTTTATTTTTAAGATCTTTCCATCTGATATCGCCGTCGTAATTGTCGATTCCATAAATAATAGCGGCATCTATTCCCAGAACGTCACCTTTTTTTAAACGTGACCAAATGACTTCAGAAATGATTGGTTTTTCCTCGTCCCGCATGGTTTCTAATTCGATCAACGACGCAAATGTTATGGCTTGGGTCAAGGTTAGACCAAGTTTAGCCACATCTCGCTCATAGTCTGCGGGGATTTTTTCAAAAAATGTTTTGACTGTTTTACGATAGAACTCATCGCCCGTCGGCATTTTTTCGAAGTTGTAAGTGGCCGGATACGTGTAGCCTTCGAGGTTGGTTGAGTTGATGCCAAGAATTTTCAGAAATTTTTTATCGACCACCAGGCGTTGGAGGTCTTTAAGTTTGCCGACGCCTTTGGTAGCAAGCCGGTTATTTAACATCTTCAAGGTAAAGCCCTCGGGAATTGTTACCTGCAATACCAAAGGAATGTAAATGTCGCCTTTCTTCATTTTTTCGAGAACTTGGTAGGGCGACACATTTCCCTTAAACTGATAATTTCCAGCCTGCAGGCTTGGGTACTCTCGGGTAATCTTCATCCAAATCGTAAAAAGCTCGGCACTGTTGACGACGTTCTTCGATTCGAGCTGATGGGCTAGCTGGCGCAGTGGCAGTCCAGGACTGAGTTCGATGATGACCTCGCCGGCTATGGCGTAAGGCTCTGCTTGCCACGAGCTTAAATACTGATAACCGGCAATGACTGCGCCGATTGCAAAGAGCGTCATGACGGCGATTATCTTCAGCAGGGTCTTCATTCCAGTCCTCCGTTTTTCCTGTAAGAGCTAACTTAATATTGTAGCATGCGTTTAGACATTGGAGGGTGACTGCTATCAGAAATCGCACTGGAAATTCGGCAGAGAGATTTTTTTAGTTCTGAAAATAGTTTGTCCGAGAGGTTTACTTCGGTCAGTCTAATTTTTTCATGGCATGCAGGGTGATTGATAGGACGCTACACGCGCGTTGTTGCAGGTGGCTGGCCTTGAATGGCGCAGCGTGCTTTCCCATTCTACCGGTGGCTCTTAGATCATGCCTATTCCTACTCATGTTTTAGGGACAGGACGTAGCATCAGCCGCCTCTGAGACCCTGTCTCGTTGCCGCAAACATTTATAAGTCTCCAGATTTATTATGAATTCTTTAAAAATATTAACATTGATTTTGATTTATAAAGATTATATACATTGGCGCCCCTGTCCTTGATTAAGATTTAAGCTTTTTCGGCTTAGCTAATCCTTGGTTTTGGGTCTTTGGAAGGACACGCTGTGCTCTGGAAAATTCAACCATCTCGCTACTCTGCGGCCACTGAGGTGGAGGCAAAGATCGGCTATTTATTTAAGTCCCGTGAGTTTTTGTTTGAGGCGTTAACTCATCGATCGGCATTTGTCGGTCTTGATGAGGTGACCAAAGATGCGTTGAATCGTCGACCCTGGAACGAGCGCTTTGAGTTCCTCGGCGACTCTGTTTTAGGATTGGTTATCAGTGAAGCATTGCTTGCTGCTCACGGTGCGCTTAGTGAAGGTGAAATGTCCCGTATCCGCGCTGCGATAGTTTGCGAAGCAAACCTCGCGACCATTGCTCGTGAGCGACTTGAGCTGTCAAAAGCGCTCGTGCTTGGTCCCAGTGAACTTGGTTCAGGTGGTCGTGACAAGGTTAGTTTGTTGGCCGATGCCCTCGAAGCTATTTTGGGCGCAGTGTTTACCGATGGTGGATGGGAATCTGCTCGTTCTGTTATTCAGGCGCTGTTTGCCAATGAATTGACAGGTGATCTTCGCCGATTCCTTGAAGGGGATGCAAAAACTACGTTTCAGGAGCTTGCTCAGGAAAAACTGAAACTCACGCCAACCTATGCAGTGACTGATGAAAAAGGCCCAGCTCATCAGAGATCGTTTGAAGTATCTGCTCGTCTCGGTGAGGATGAGTGGGGTCGGGCCTGGGGAGCCAGCAAGAAAGAAGCTGCCCAACTTGCAGCACGATCTGCCCTTGAGCGGATGAAGGAGATATCCCCATGATTAAAGGTACGGTTGCTATCGTCGGACGTCCGAATGTTGGTAAGTCAACTTTATTTAACGCATTGACAAGAACTCGTAATGCGCTGGTTGATGATCGACCCGGTGTGACGCGCGATCGCCTTTACGGAACAGTTTATCTTGATGATATGCGGGAAAATGGATGCCTGGTAATCGATACCGGCGGTTTTGAGACAGAAGGTCTTTATTACCAGCCTTTTTCTGAAAATATAGTGTGGCAGCAAACAGAAACAGCCATCGAAGAAGCCGATCTTATCGTTCTTGTCCTAGATGGCAAGGCTGGATTGCATCCTCATGATGAGCAGCTCGTTCGACATCTTGCCAAGAAAAATAAGCCAGTTCTCTATGTCGTTAACAAGGTCGATGTGCGCGAGCATGAAGATCGCGTCTACGATTTTTATAGGCTGGGTGTTGATCAGTTTATTGTGACATCTGCCGCTCATATGCGTGGAATGGATGAACTTTTGGAGGCGGTTGAAGCGCAGTTTAATTCCATGGAAGATCTGAGGGCCGATCGTCGTCATCAGAGTACACTGGGAACAAGAATTGCTTTGGTTGGGCGTCCAAATGCAGGAAAATCGTCCATACTCAATCGTCTGATCGGCGAAGAGCGTAGTATCGTCAGTGACATTGCTGGAACGACTCGTGACTCGATAGATACGCCAATCCTCTACAATAATAAGAGCTATGTTCTTGTGGACACCGCCGGTATTCGGCGAAGAAGCCGGATCAACGATAAAGTTGAATCGTTGAGTGTTATGCGCAGTATGCAAGCGATAGAGCGTGCGGACATCGTACTTTTGGTGATTGATGCAACCCAGATGTTGACAGATCAGGATGCGCGGATCGCCTCGATGGCTGCTGAGCAATACAAAGCCATGGGCATTATCGTCAACAAATGGGACCTGGTGGAAAACAAGTCATCTAATACTGCCAAAGAGTATACAGAGTTTCTAAGATACAAGATGAAGCTACTGTCTTGGGTGCCAGTGCTCTACGTCTCGTGCCTTGAAAATCAGCGCATCCACCAGATCATGCAGATGGTTGAAAACGTAATGGCGCAATTCGAGCGTCGCGTTGATACTCGCTTGGTCAATAATTCTCTGCATGCCATGGCTCATGACCACACGCCTGCTTTGATTAGAAAGACCAGTAAGCGTGTTAAGTTTTACTACGGTACTCAGGTGCGGGCTGCTCCGCCCACCTTGCTTGTGTTCTCAAACGTGGCCCGAGAAATCCAGGAAGGCTACAAACGCTTTATGATAAACCGCTTCCGGGCAGATTTGGGTTTTACAGATGTACCGTTGCGTCTGATTTTCCGCAGTAAAGAAGATCAGAAAAAGCGCAAGCAGGAAGAAATTGCGAAAATGGCCCGTCAATACGATCCAGGCAACAGAAAGCCGAATCCAGCTGGACAAAAACCTATGACTTGGACTGCCGATGAACTACCGGATTTTGATACAAAAGAAGCTTCTGGCTACGAGTTTGAAGTGGATGGTACTTCCGAAGATCTAGTCCAAGATTGAAATTAGCTTTTATTTTTTCATAATTGCCGTTTAGCATAGGCTGTGAGGTTTATTGTGATTAAACAGTCGGTAAAGCAGTCATTAAAGAAAATTTTCGACCTTGCAGGTGACGGTCTCGTTGCTCGCATGGCATGTGTCTTTATGTTGGTCAATTTGATCTTTGCTCATACGGGTGGCGATAACGCTGACAGTCGGTTTGCCATGATGATGGGAATGGTGGCTAACAACACCTTTGCCATTGATGGTTATCAGCAGATGACTGGTGACTGGTCGCAAACGCCTGATGGTAAATACTACTCAAATAAGCCGCCTGGCCCTGCAATATTTGCTTATCCTATTGCCTGGGCGATTGATCGTTTGGCGGTAAATCCCGCCGAGTCCCCATCACAGCTGATCAAAACTCGCGAACAACTAGCATCCAAGACTCTTCAAGTAAGTTCATGGTTTCTGCAGGTGATCCCCACCGTGCTCGTGGGTTTTTTTATGGACAGGTTTATGAGGCGGCGTAAGTTCTCATGGAATGCCCGGAGTTATGCAATTGTTGCATACTTTTTTGGAACAACGGCATCCATGCTTCAAAACTCCTTCTTCGGGCATGGAATGGCAGCTTGGAGCTTATTTGCCTGTGCGTTATTTGCGCTGGAATCCAGAATTGCCATGTCAGGAGCTTTTTTTGGTGTCGCATTGCTTGCCGACTATGGATCAGCCATGGCCCTTCCCGGTTTGTTTTA
This sequence comes from Pseudobacteriovorax antillogorgiicola, assembly GCA_945897695.1. GTDB lineage: Bacteria > Bdellovibrionota_B > Oligoflexia > Oligoflexales > RGVZ01 > CAMDKS01. The sequence goes on from CAMDGW010000022.1 coordinate 10,469, forward strand.
TATTTGGTATCGGACTGAAGGTGGGGTTTTTGAAAAATTAAAGTTTTTAGCTCTGGGCGCTGCCATTCCTGGGGTGATCTGGATATGGTATCACACTGCTTGCTTTGGCTCGCCATTTACGACATCTCACAAATTTTTAAATCCTGTATGGGTGGATATTCCTGATGAGCAAAATGCGCTTTGGGGAATTTTTCGATCCGTACCTAAATTTGATATAGCCATGAAGCTGCTATTTGGACATGAGCGCGGAATTTTGTTTACTCAGCCGTGGGTGCTGCTCGCCTTGCTAGTCGCAGCCTTTTCTTACGGCAAAATCACGGAGAAATTCGATTTCACACACGGATTTTTGCCTTTGCTTTTTACTAGCTCCATTGCTTTATGGCTTGCTAACGCGGCTTTTAATGGCTGGCACGGTGGTGGTACTGTAGGGCCCAGATACCTGTCGGTGGCGTTTTTTTGCATGCCGTTACTTGGTGCCATGGTTTGGGACGTGGCTAGTGACAGGATAAGAAGATTGCTTCTTGTGACCTTAGGAGTGGGTGTCGTTTATTTTGGCTTCATATTTACTCAAAGCATTCTCGGGGATATGAATCCTTGGCTTCAGCAATATGACCGTTTCATGACTAGGTCTGCGGGTATGAAATTTAAGGTCGCACTTGGTTTTTTGATCGTATGTGGCTCAAGCTACTGGTGCATCTTTAAGTCTGAAAACGCAGCGTCGACATAGCGCAAATACTATGTAGTGACTTGGCCTTCTTTTTTGATGGCATCAAGCGAAGAAATCTTGGCTTCCATGATTATCTGGTAGGCGAACATACGAGGCCAGAACCTTACGCACTGGAAGTAAAGCCAATCAATGAATTTTAAAATTTTGCTTTTGCCAACGGATTGAAATGCGACTTCGAATGGAATGCCAGTAAAGTCACTTTTTGTGATGACGTAACCTGAGCGTTCAATGAGTTGGCGAATGGTGTCCAGGGTGTAAAGTTTTACATGAGTCTCGTCCAAGATCCCCTTTGGCCCGTAATTAAATCGTCCCATTGCAAGCGAGAGGCGGTATACCCAGATAGCGATATTTGGAACCGAGACAATCATTCGGCCTTCAGGCTTGAGAAACGTCTTGGCCTTTTGAAGCAATACTTCTGGATTACGCAAGTGCTCAACAATATCTGCTAGGACTACGTAATCAAATTCCCGCTTAAAATTAAGTGATTGAGGCTGCTCAAGGTCACACTGAATGTAGGCTTCGAATTTTGCCGAGACTTTTTCTGCGGGAACTATGTCTACGCCGGTTGCGCGGATGTTCCTGGTGAGCATTGCTTCTGTTAGCTGCCCACTGCTGGACCCCAAGTCAAGAGCCCGACCTGGTGTCGACATCAGTGAAAGTATGCGTTCGTGGGAGCTGTAGGGGCTTTGCTTGCGTGTGTAAACAATATCTTGTTTGACAAGGTAGCGGCTACGGCGGATGAGGTGGAGTTGATGTAGTCGGTATTCAAGGACTGAAATGCATACGTCTTTAGCATACTGAAATCCATTTACGTGACAGACTTCGTTGCCGTAGAACGTGCGAATCGGTACTTCGGTAATATCGGTCCCCAGTGCTCGGACTTGGACGATGATCTGTGAATCAAAGTGGAAAACATCCGTGTTTTCCTCAAAAGGTATGCGTTTTAGGACCTCGGTGGCATACAGCCGATAGCCCGTGTGATATTCCGCCAGCTCGATGCCTAGGATCATGTTTTCAAATTTTGTCAGTACCTGGTTGCCTAGCCACTTAAGAGCGGCATGCCTCCTGCCAGAGCATCCATTCTGTTGACCATACGGGAGCCAAAAACAACCATAGCCCTGTCCTCAATGGCAGGGACTAGCAGGTCTGGCATGTGTTCAGGAGCGTATTGACCATCTCCATGGAGCATAACTACGTAGTCTAATCCACGGTCAATCGCATAACGGAAACCAACTTTTTGATTTCCACCATATCCGCGGTTCATCGGATTCCTGAAAACGTTTAGTTTTTCGCGCCAATGACTTGTTTTGAGTAGGTCTTTGGCGACCTCAAACGTGTCGTCTTTGCTTGCATCGTCAAAGATGAAAATCTCTTCCACAACGTCGATTAATTCAGCGGGAATTCTTTCTACAGTTTGCTTTAGAAGGGTTGACGCGTTATAGCTGATGATCAGAATGCCAACTCGAGGAAATGCAGCGCCCAGCTTTTTCTTCGCGTCCAATAGACGTTGGATGTTGTCTTGATTGACGTCAAATTTAACGGTTTTGCCGTGGCGATTCACTTGCATGGAGTTAAAGGCCTTAAAAAGTAATAGATATCCCGAGGTAAAGGGCGATATTCCCACAGAAGTTACTTGGACTCAAGTAGATGAGCAGCAATGCGCTTGTGCTCTGCTCGTCGTTTGGCGAATGCGCTTGCGAGAATGCTGCAATCCTCACACGAACCGCCGATATCTAGGATCTTTATCTTTAGATTACGGGTGGTTAAAAATTTAACTTCTGTTCTAGTTGCTGCACAATAGATTGCCCAAAGAATAGTCACAACGCCGAGGGCTCTCCGATGAAGAGAGCATTGAATTATTTGAAGGTCTGGACGTTGTTTTATAGGTGAACTACTTGCAGTTGTGGTCGGTGCAATTTTGACTCGAGAATCCCAGTCAACATGCCGTCATATTTTTTGGCGAGTACAACGCCGTCATAGGCAAGCATCTTAAGGTGCTCAATGATTTAGTTCAGAGAGACAATTTGCGAGTATTTTTGTTGCAATGTCAATCTCATGCCGTCCACAAACCAGCGGTGGTGCAAAGCGAATTGTGGACTGTCCGCATCCAAGTAAGAGCAATCCTTTACGGAATGCCAGTTGTTCCAGCTCGCCCATGAGTTCGGGAACTGGGAGTCCAGTTTTGGGGTCTTTTAATTCCATACCGATCATGAATCCTGGTCCCCTGACATCTGCAATGATCGGATGTACCGCGGCGAGATTTTTTAAGCACTGAGTGAGGTAAGCTCCGTTATCGCGAATATCCGGAAGCATTTTTTCGACGACTTCCAGTGTCGCCACTGCTGCAGCGCAACTCACGTTATTTCCACCGAAGGTACTCCCATGAGTGCCGCGCCCCCACGTCATGACGCTTTCCTTGGCGAGGATTGCGCCAATTGGCATGCCTGAGCCGAGGCCCTTGGCAGATGTAATGATATCAGGAGCAACGTCAAAATATTCAGCGGCGAACATGTGACCAGTTCGTCCGACGCCGGATTGAATTTCGTCGAACACGAGCAAAATCCCGTGTTGATCACAAAGATAGCGTAGTCCTTTTAGAAATGATCGTGGAGGAGTGATGTATCCACCCTCACCTTGAATCGGCTCAACGAAAATAGCCGCTAGTTCTGAGGGGGCCATCACGCGGTCAAAAATTGTCGTTTTAATGTCATCGATCGCCTTAAGTCCAAATTCTTCTGTGCTCATTCCATCTGGGCATTCAGAAGGATTTGGAAAACGGCCGTGAACAACTCCAGGAATAAACGGTCCAAAGTTATCGCGGTATTTAACCTTAGATGCCGTCAGGCTTAAAGCCCCAAGGGTTCTTCCGTGAAAACCACCGTAAAAAGACATGAAACCTTTGCGTTTAGTGTGATAACGCGCAAGTTTCATAGCTCCTTCTATAGCTTCAGTCCCAGTGTTAGCTAAAAAGACTTTTTTATTTCCCATCTGAGGAACGTAGGAGCCGAGCTTTTCCATAAGGCGCGCATAGGACTCAGTATAAAAATCCGTTCCGCAGATATGCCACACGCGATCAATAGCCTCTTTCACAGCGCCAGTCACGTGCGGATGGGCGTAGCCCGTGCTGCTAACTGCAATTCCCGCCATCATGTCGAGAAAGCGATTTCCGTCCACGTCATCAATGAAGCAGCCTTGGCCGCGGTCCGCGACAAGTGCGTATTCCTTAATCAAAGAGGGTGATGCAAATTTTGCGTCGCGTTTTATGATCTCGCGACCAAGAGGGCCAGGAATTTCAGTCTTGATGATTGGCATTAGGCTAGATGTCTGATTTTTCATGTGCTTGCCTCTTACGCTTACTGAAATGATCTGACAAATGGGGTGTTGTGCATAAATTAAACATGAATGCCGGCCCGCATCCGGTGTATTTTGGCGCCTGTTATGACTCCAGCTTGAATCCGCCTCAGCGTTGTAGAGCTTGAAACGATACAAAACCCTGTTGCGAGTGCGTTTACCGCCCCGTACTATAGGTTAGGTTTTCTTGGCTCGCAATTTAAATTGGGTCCTTTATTTTGAAAAAAATTTCATCAATATTGAGCAAGATATTGCTCGTCGTAGTTGCCTCGGCGGCCATTGGTCAAACAATCTTTATGCGAAAAACACGCTCATTGCTGGAACGTTCATCAAAAAGTACTCCTCTGCACTCCTTGCCGGCAAATCTTATTAAGGTACCGCTTACGCGCCAAAGCTTGGATTTTACCTGTGGGCCAGCAGCTCTGGCATCGTTAATGTTCTATTATGATAGGTCCATGGATTTTCTGGAAAACGCGCTTGCTAAGGAACTTAAGTCTAATGATGTGGATGGAACTCTTGTCAAAGAAATGGTCCTTTTTTCCGAGTCCCAAGGCTTTAAAGTAACCACCCATTACAACTGGACTTTGGATGCTTTAAAAGCATCAATTGATAAGGGCGTTCCTGTCATGGTGCTTCTGCAAGCATGGGCAGATCTGGAGGCTCCCGGACACGACTACAAAACCGACTGGGAAGATGGACATTTTTCGATCGCGGTTGGGTACGATCAGGACAATATCTACTTCATGGATCCAAGCACCTTCGGTCATTACACGTTCATCTCTCTTAAGGAGTTTCTTGAACGTTGGCACGATGTGGATGGAGCAGAAAAAGTCTTCAATTTTGGGATGACAATCACTAAGGGAGATCCTTGGTACGAAGGCGATTTGATTCTGAAAATGGAGTGATCACTCATGCCAAGACAGCCATCATTAGTTTGTAGCGTCTTTTTTCACTTTGCCAAATTAGCCGCTCTTTTGCTGACGATTGTTGGTTTTGGGTGTAGGACCACGGCAAGTAGCAGTGGGCTATCAGGTTCCCTTGGTACAGTCTTCCACGATGCAGCAGCGACTGAAGATTTGACGAGAGGATTGCCTATGACGCCATGGCTTGAGTCTCCGAATACCTCGGAACGGTATTTCCCTATTTTTGTGGGAGCTTCACCGAGAGACCTGGTGTTGGGTCGTGACAGGCCAACATCACCTAGGCTTCCAGATACTCTCAAAATCAAAGCGGAGTCCCGTGTGCCGCTTCTTATTAAAATGACGGGCCACGATAGTTTTACTGTGCAAGCCTGGCCGAGTGTTGATGAAAACGGACAATTTGATTGGGTATTTGCTCGGTGGAAGGGAACCGATAACTCATGGGAGTGGTTTACGACCGAAGATGCCCACCGTTATCGAGGTAAGCACAATCACCGTAGCCATCTGGACTTGGCTAGCATTGATCCCATGTTTCCCTTGCTCCTTCATCCGTCCAATGCCTCAGACGAGCAATTGATCTTTGCCGATTTTTTGGAGTTGCCCGGGCTCTATGATCAGCCTCTTTACGGCAATTGCGTTTATGCGGATCACAAGACCAAAAAAATTAGCCATGCTTGGCCGAATCCCAATGGGAGCGATCGATCCGCACTTCGTGAGATATTTTCACAGCGCGGGGCTTTTGACGCTTACTGCATGAATCCGCCGACATTTTTTAATGATGGCTACGTGGTGTTTAACTTGAGTGTGGAACATGGAAGTCTCAAGTGGCCAAGTGGAATCGAATGGAGCACTGATCCATCCTCATTACCACCACCGATTGATCACCAACCCCAAGTTAAATCCTGGCCATCTACCTACACGGCTGACTATGAGAGAGATATCAAGATTGCCGATGGCGAGTCGCCGGCAAAGTTACCCAATGGGAAAGCGCTTAAGCCATTTATCAAAAAAGGTTCGTTTCAAGTTGGGCACGATTTGGAGCGAATGGTGGATTATCTAGAGGTTCGATACAAAGAGCTTGGGATCCCGATTCAAAGGCAACGTTTTATGTGGCGGGGGTTGCCTCAATCAAATCTTATCGCATTGATTGCAGGTCAAGATGAAAACGCAGCGCCAGTTGTGCTAGCTGATCATATTGATTCCGCCGTCGCCGAAGATACATTCAATGATTCCGGGCAAAGAGTCACAACTCCCGGAGCCAATGACAATAGTACGGCCACGGCAACGCTACTTCAGGCGGCCAAGATTTTGCGAGTTGCTCATCCCAAACGCCCCATCTGGCTTGTGCATCTAACCGGTGAAGAGTTTCCAGCTGTGGATCTTGGCGCTCGGCATTTTCTTTCAGAAATATTGCGTAGCAAAAAAGATATCTACGGTGTCGTTATCACCGATTTTATTGGTTCTCATCAGCCAGGGTCACGGCGCTTTCAGATTAGCCCAACGGCCGTCTCTGGTTCGGAGCGTTTTGCGGCGATGGCGCTTGACGCTGCAGGCGACATGTTCCTCGGAGATGTTGAGGCGATTTACCAGGCGCGAAATAAAATGCGCAACAGTGTGTTTCAAACAGATCTTCTTGAATTTGAGTTTCGCGGATTCCCTGGGATTTTATTTAACGCGGACATGGACTATTCGCGTCCAGAGACCAATAACCCTCACTATCATCAGTCGACTGATGTTGTGGCCAATATTGATCTAGATTTTTCAGCTAAGGTCTCAAGAATTGCCATAGAGTCCGCTTTGCGCATGGCAAATGATTAAATTAAAGAATTTAAAGGGTCGTGTAATTGGTTGCTGATGGATTTATCAGTGCCTCGAGCAGGCAGCACCCAGTCAGTTTCATTAATAGATTTAGTTTTTTTAAGGAATTTAAAGCTGCTCTTGATTGCCAGATAGCAATCACCCGGCTAGACTTAGGGCCATGAAAACACAAAAAAATCGGCAAGAAATAAATACGTTTTTTGAGATCCCCCAGTACCACGACTTTATCTCCCCATCCCTGGCGAGACATTTGTTGTCGCAGGCAGCGTCCGTCCCGGGAGTGGATGGATTAAAGGACATCGGCCCAAGTGGTGGCCTAGAGACTAGGGCGTCTCTTTCGTTTCTCGTAGAACTATACAACCGGGTCAAGTCCGAGTTGGCAAAGGTGCTATTGCAGAGGTCTCTCGACCGCAAGTTTATCGACGAGCGAGTTTGCGCCTGTTTAGAGTTCAATACGAAGCTTTGTCGCGATTTTCTTGATCCTGATTATAAGACGATCATTGGTCTTGAGGATGCAGATGGTCGGATTGTGGTCGGGCCAAAGACTAAGTCCTATTGCGCGGCTGGTGGTAAGCCAGTTGCTCCAATTCCCGAGTATCTAAAAGGGCCGCACGTTACATTGTTTGGACCTCCTGATTCTGCAAAAATGGCAATTAACGCCATGAACGCGTACCACCGCAAACTTAAAGGTGAGCCGGCAGTCGTCGAAGAATTACTTGCAACACAGAACGCATCGCCAAAATGGGGTGCTGACGATGAGGATTCAAAAACGCCTCTGCGTCAGGATTTGATTGATGCGGGGGTCAATTTAACTGGGTGTTT
>CAMDGW010000023.1 GCA_945897695.1 Pseudobacteriovorax antillogorgiicola
ATAGGTAGGTATTGTTCATTTACGCCCATGACCCGTCCAGAGTCCAAATTTTTTGTCTGCCCTCCAAAGCTAACCTTTTCCAAATAAAAATTTGAAATCGGTGTCAGATAGCGAATCTGAGGAAACACCCGCTTCAGTGGCTCCAAATCTCCAGCCCAAGTAAGACCTCGAAATATTTTTGATGAGACCTCCGAGCTCGAGCCATATCTTCTGTAAACACCGCCGTCAATGCGGTTGATTCCTAGAGATTCGTAGCCCTCCAAAATTCTCGTCTTGGCAAATTCACCTAACGTCATAACCGCCACCAGGGCCGCCGTGCCTATGGCTACACCTATCATCGTCAGTAAACTCTTTAGTTTATTTCGCCGGATGTTATCAAACCCAGGAATAACCGATTGGCGCCAAGAAAAAGTTCCGCAAGATTCTCCCGCCGCAACCGAAAAATCACCCCAATTTTGCATTTGGGAATCGGTTCGAGAGTCAGACACAACTCGGCCATCTTGAATCTCAATTTGTCGCGTACAAGCGGCAGCAATTTTAGGATCATGCGTAATGATAATTACGGTTTTTCCTTGTTTATTCAAATCTTCGAGAATTGAAACCACTTCTTTAGCGTTCTTCGTATCGAGATTTCCTGTTGGCTCGTCACACAAGAGAATTTCGGGATCAAACAGTAACGCACGCGCCACAGCCACCCGCTGCTGCTGGCCTCCAGATAATTGATCAGGCCTGTGAAGCAGTCTTTCACCGAGACCGAGCCTAGAGGCTAAATCTTTTGCAGACCTACTGAGGGACTTGAAAACTCTTTTTGAATAGACTGACGGTAATAAAACATTATCAAGAACCGAAGCTCGCGGCAGAAGGTGAAAGTGCTGGAAAATAAATCCTATGTTGTGATTTCGAAACGATGCTCTTTGCTCACCGTTCATTCCATACACATCACTCCCACCTATATTCAAATGACCTTCCGTCGGACAAAGAAGGCCGCCCAAGATATAAAAGAGTGTGCTCTTACCAGAACCACTAGGCCCCGTAATGGCAACCATCTCTCCTCGTGGAATCTCAAGACTAACCTGCTTTAAGATTGAGTCACTGGAGGCAGAGTAGGAAAATGAAATATTCTGAACTTTGATCATAATTCACTCATATTTTTTCAGAGTAAAAATCGACCTGACGGACTTTTTCACCGATCGCAAGTCCAGACCTGATTTCAATAGACTTATCATCACTAATCCCTAGGACAACTTCCTTGGTACCCCCATTTGCGGTGAGGACCACGGCCCTACCATCTTTGAGGTTGACGTAGTCGTGAGGAAGGGTCGGCACACCTTTTGCCGAATCAAAAATAATTCGCACGGACGCTGTCATGCCGGACTTAAGCGCTTCATCAGGATTGACCACTTGGATCTTAACGTTAAATTCAACAGCTGACTGTCCCCAGCGATTAGGATCCTTTATCTTTGCAGCTTGGGCGACTGAAACAATCTTTCCTTCATAATTACGACTTTGGAGGGCGAGAGGACTAATTTTTGCATCAAGACCAAGCTTATATTTTGCAATATCCATCTCGGGCACAGCACACTCAACGGTAAACACACTTGGATCATCAACAACCAGTATTGGATTTTCTTTTTGTTTCTCAACCCATTCGCCCTCTTGTCGCAAAATATCGACGACTCGCCCCGAGAACTGAGCGCGCTGCGGATAGGAAGCCTCATTGGGATTTGGCGACGACGAAATCTGTACGAGCGGGTCGCCAGATTTCACGTTTTGACCAAGTTGGACAAATATTTTCCGGATATATCCATCAAAAGTTGGGTAAACAACGAGTCTACGTTTTGGCGTTAGCACACCCGGAACTGTAACGGCTTGCGTTATGTCGCCTTGGATAACAGCCGTTTCGCGCAAGGATGCGGAGTCCTTCTTTTTAGCATCACAGCCTTGTATCAAAATTAGGAATGCTAAGAAAAAAAACGCATTTTTATTCCATAATCGCGCCATAAATGCTCCCCGCCATATTATGATATCGTATTAATCCGAGCTGCTCGGCGAGCACGCCGTCGTCAACCGCCTGCTGGGCAAGTGACAGCGCATCCAGCGCCGTAACTAAATCGAGATAACTTTGAGCTCCTCGCCGGTATTCCCGCTCAACAATCGCAAACCTCTTTTTTTCCATTTCTAGCAACTTGCGGTCGGCATTACTTTGGGCGGCAAATGATTTCAACTCTTGATAAAGATCTTCAAAAGCCGTCTTCTGTTCTTGCCTCTTTTCATCTCGCTCTAGCACCTGTGCTTTTTGTGATGAAAGCACAGCCGATCTCTCGTGTCTTCGCTGGCCAGCGTCAAATAAATTGTATTTAAATGTTAAATTCACCGATGACTGGGAGTTGGAGTATCCCTGCTTATGGTCTTCAAAAACTCCTACGTCGCGAATACCGGCACTCAGGTTGGTCGTCAAATCAATCTGTGGACCGTATTTAGCATCCAACTGATCGACTCTTAGCTTATCTCCTTGTTCATCAAGAGAGAATATTTTGGCTGCAACCGTATTCTCCCACTGAACATTTTGAGGCGCCCTCAACGGGGTGACGATTAGTTCCCGTAGGTCTGTGACTTTAACCCCATTGACCATGTCGGTTCCCATCGCATTGCTCAGCTGTGACTGCGCAGACTTTAGCCTTCTCTTCAATACAATGCCGATAGCTTCGCTTTGTTGAATCCGGCCCTCGATCTCCATGAGGCCTGTCTCTGCTGCCAGGCCATTTTTAACTTTCTCTTCGAGATTGGATTTTTGCCTCAACAGCAGCTTTAACTTTTCTTCATGATTGTGCTTATCAATTAACGCTTTATGTAATCCGAAATATGCCTCCGCCGTCCTGCGGATAGCATCGTTAGCACTTAAAATCGCCTGCTGCTCGGCTTTTGTTAGTGTTAACTTTTCCAAAGATTCGTTAGCTGAGCGCTTTCCGCCATCCCAAAGATTCCAATTCAATTCTAGCCCGGCGGAATTATTCCTGTGGGGTCGCTGCATAGACGCGCCAACATCAGAGGTTAAATTCAAAGATGGCCATCGTTCTGCTGCGATCGCCTTTATTCGCGATTCGGCGCTCAGGATATTTTCTTTCGAGGCTTTCAGGATTTTTGAGTGATTTAAGGACTCTAAACATGCTTCTTTTAACGTTACAGCAAACGCCTGGTCGACGGTCGTTACCATGAGAAAAAGACAAGAAAAGACGGACAGCCATTTTAGGCATCGGGCAAATATAGGGAAGGCACTTGAATCCAAGCTAAACCTCCAGTAGTTGAAATCAGTAACGTGTGTGATCGTCTTATTGCTAATCTACCAGCAATGAGATGAGTAAATCATTAACCGATTAATCAATCGTTTCGATTTCTTATTCGTTACTATGCGGTCAGCAAATCCTCGCGGTCGATCCATGATTTTAGTGCCTAAGGATCCTTCGCTGGACTTACGATGACTTAGAATTCACACTATTAAATCGTCTGACGGACGTCTTTTAGGTCGATGCCATGGTCCGTGAGTTCCTGAACGCCAATCACGCCTGACGCTAATGCACGATCAAAGAAGTTAATGAGCCCAAGCACACTTGCTCTGTCATCAAACATACCGCCGACATGGCTTGCTCTAGATGACTTTTCCATAAATGTTTTAAGTCGACTGATTGCCCCGTCAAGCTCAGAAAGGACGAAAGCATAGTTTGCTGCATGTCTTATATGAAGCTGAGACGGGTGAAGATCCCACGCCTGGTAAAAGCCGTTTGTCAGGCTTCTTGTCATCTGCTGGTAGTTGTAGCGCCATGTCTCTCTAAAAGCCTCGATAGCTTCCGGAGTTGCGTGTTTTGGCAGAATCGGAAGCCGGTTAATAATACCGTCACTCAACCCAAGCCCGGGTGCAAGCCCAGAGAGCACTTGCATCCACATCCGCGCAAAATCTGCTGCAATATGATCAATCGCTTGACCTGCACTTCCAATTCCCATGGAGGACGTGAAATCATAAACCCCAAAATGTACGCTTCGACACCGGCCGCGAGCAGCAAGAAGAAACGTGGGCAGAGGAATCGTCCCATCTGCTGACAAGAACGCTTCTGGCGATTCCACGAGAATTTCAACCGTAAAAAATCCAGGGGACAAATGATGCGTATTTTCAAATCCTTCCAAGACGTCGCAAAGGGTCGCGACCTGTTCCGCATTGGTCACCTTTGGCAAGGTAACGACCAAGTGCTTTAGACCAGTAACCTTGCCGCCTGCATCGACAAAGGTTTGAACAAAAAGAGCAAGCGTTTTTAATGAACGCCTCATGCCACCAACAGATAGGGGCTTAATCCGAAATCCAATAGATCTTGGAACTGAATTTTGAGAAGCCAGATGCACAAGCGTTTTAGCTGCGGCGACGGCATGGGCATCTTCCTCCTCATCAGACCGCACACCGTAACCATCTTCAAAGTCAATGCGGTAATCCTCAAGAGGCTCGGCGTTCATTTTTTCTGTGAGGCGGTTAAAAAGATTTTCGGCAAGAGTTGAGGTCCAGTTGACACCAACTAGCTGGTTTAAAGCCTCAGGATTTGGGGCCGCAAATTGAAAAGCTTCCTTCGCCAGCAGTGAAATTTTCGAAAATGTTTTTTCGGAGAAAAGATGGGCTCCACCATACAGCACATGAACTGGGTGCTGGTGGACATGACGCGGAGCAAGCAGGGCAGACTGTGATTCTACCGCACGATTGGCTTTTTCGAGGCGGGTAATTTGGTTTCCGAAACTGTTTAGGTCTACATGGGTCATGATTGGTCCCTCGAGGTGCGGAGTCGATTACGACAACCAAAGCCTAACATGACATAACAAAAATCCCACTGGTAACCTTACTCAGGCGACCAGTGGGATTTAATGTTGTGCGTCGTTACCGTCGCAGGTGGCAGCAATTACTTGCGGCCAAGTCCTGCTTTCGCTTCAGCGACAAGAGCGGAGAACGCTGCTTTGTCAGTGATGGCGAGGTTCGAAATAACACTGCGATCAACCGTGATTCCACGCTTTTTCAGACCGTTGACGAACTCACTATACTTGAGTCCTTCAGCACGGGTTGCAGCGTTGATACGGACGATCCAAAGTTTTCTAAACTCACGTTTACGTACGCGACGATCACGGTACGAGTAGCGGAGAGCGCGGCGGACCACATGGACTGCCGTCTTGATGTTGCTCTTGCGCGTACCGCGGAAGCCCTTAGCTAAGCTAAGGAGTTTCTTCCTTCTACGTCTTGCTTTAAAACCACGTTTTACACGAGCCATGATACCTACCCTTATCCGTTAGGAAGACAGCGCATCACTAGTCCTAGATTGGAATCATCGACGTAACCGCCCTTTTTGAGCTTGTTCTTACGACCGCGATCCTTCTTCGTGAGGATGTGACGCTTGTTTGCGTGACTGCGCTTGACCTTACCACTAGAGAGCACTGTAAAGCGCTTAGCGGCTGCGCGTTTGGTCTTGATCTTTGGCATTCAACCACCTCAAATCATTAATGAAAATCACCAAAATGACGGGGGCCACCCGGTGAAAGTGAACCGAAGGTGTATCACTTTGACTTTTTAGAGGCAAGAAGTTCTTTAGATTTTTTGTATTTACAACGCAAGGCCCCCAAGGGTTTCAGGGGCCAAAAATGCTCACTCAACCACGAAAGAAGCGGCACCCGTTGCAACCGCCGCCGAAAAAGCTGGCTTCCAGTCGGATGCATTGACCTTGATGACGCCACGCTCAGTTGAAGTCCCTGAAATAACGCTTAACTTGTTAGGTGCCACTGCCGCGTCACCATCAATTTTTGACCTAAACCACCGGGGCATTGTGCCCCCATTATGCACAGAACTTGCCAGGTGATTGCCGTTGACGAGCTCCTTGCCCTGATCATCGACAATACGGACAAAAGCAGCAGGCTTTGCCCCCTTTGCCAGCCTAATCACGACAGGCTCAGCATTGCCGCCGGATAACGTTGCTGGAGAGGTGGCCGTTGTTAATTGCGGGGTGACCTTCTGAAGCGGAGCCTCAAGAAGGACTTTTACGCGCCTATCGCCAAAATAAGAGGTCGAAACCGAAACCGTAGCTGCTGCAAGTTTTGACACAGTATCAGCCGACGTACGATCCACGAAACCTAGGCGCCCTGACATCACTTTTGGAAGATGCATCTCTGCTGCACGAAGACCATCAGCCCATGCACGCTGCTCAGCAGCGCGAAAGTTTTCGTCTCCATCATGAATGGTACCGACGCCGTAAAACCTCACTTTGCCAGTGGTCCAATTGACTTCATAGCGACCATCGCGCTCGATGAGGTTTGCGGCAAGGGAGTAATCTGCAACAGCTGCTAGGATAAGCATACTTAAGGCTGACTTAATCATAAGCACTCCCTCTTAAACGCCAGAACCACGTTGGCTATATTTTTTGCTGCGCCCATGGAAATCATACCTGGAGTATGCTCGACACCTGAGACACGACGGCATCCACACCCGCAATGATTCCATCACCTTCTATACTATAGGATAGTGGCTGTTTACTAGGCACCAAAGAGGAAGGATCTGCCGGGTAGTTTGCAACCTGTCCCCCAGCTTCCGTCACCAGGAGACTGCCCGCAGCGATGTCCCAAAGAGCGAGTCCGCGCTCCCAGAACGCATCGAAGATCCCTTCTGCCACCAAGGCAAGATCCAAAGCTGCAGAGCCATCCCTTCGAATTGATTGACAAGTTTGCGCTACGCGGCGGAACCTTTCCACCTCCCGGTCCAGATCCTTTCCGACCGTGTAGTAAAAGCCCGTCACCAAAAAACACTGCGCCACTGGTCTAGGCTTTTGCACCTGCAGCTTGCGGCCGTTACACTCAGCGCCACCACCGAGCTTTGCCAGGTACTTTTTTGCGTGAACTGGATCACCAATGCCTCCAGCTAGAATTTTTAGAGATCCATCTTGCTGAAATTCGCCGTAACCAATGGAGACGCTGAAAAAAGGATAGCCATTGGCGAAATTGGTTGTACCGTCCAGAGGATCGACAATCCAAACCCTTTGACCCGGGGCGCGGCTGACTTTCAGTTGTCCCGATTCTTCACTGATGATGGCATCACCTGGAAAATACTTTGAAATACGGTCTAAAACTATCTTTTCAGATGCCAAATCAGCATCGGTTACGAGACTTAAATCCTTTTTCTGACGAACATTGTTGGAAGAACCGAATCGCTTCACAAGCTCTATTCCACTTAGGTCTAGAGTTTCAGCGATAAAGCTAGCTACATCAGTCATGTCTTTCAACATCCTTTTCAGAGAGCCCTTAAACTCAGTAAGGGGGCGAGCTTGAGCCTCAAATTTCCCAATAGTCTAAGGTATTTCGCCATTATCTCTCAATTTTTATCCGAAAAATCCCGACTAATCTATGAGTTTACGCATGGTCAGGAGTGACTAACTCAAGAAAAGCAAGCATTTGCAACTTCCCCTCGTATTGACTATGGTTTAAAGTTTTATAGACGGCATTGGGTGCCGTGCGGACGCTACCGAGCTATAAATTGTTTCTTTGCTCGAATTTTTCTTGAACTGGAGAACGCCATGTCAGCGTATGAATATTTAATGATCTTTGCCGGCGCCGTCGTGGCTGGCTACGTATTTTTTGTCCTAGTCGTTCGCATGTTGCCGAGCCGGCTATCCGCCAGCCATCAAACGCAAAAGGCGGAGGTATTAGCTGAGGCACGCAAGCAGGCCGATTTTATTTTGCTTGAGGCACGCAGTACAAATCAGGCCAAAAATCAGATGCTACTTGAAGAGCTGGACGAAACCCTTACAGACCGCCAAGAAGATCTCAAGCTCAACGAAGAAAACCTAAATATTCTTGAGAGCCAGATTCAGCCGGTCACAAGCCGCGTTCAGAAGCTCGAACATGACTTTGGACAAATTGAGCAACATGTCGCCTTCGCCCGAAGCACTTATGAAAGTAAACAAAAAATGCTGGAAACAGCGGAAGGCAACCTTAGGGAAGAGCTTGAAAAAATTAGCCGCACCGACAGCAACCAAATTCTGAAATCGATGACAGACGGCATCGTTGAACAACGTCAGCTTGAGAGCCAAAAACTTCTAAAACTCTTTACTGAAGAACTGAATTCTGGCGCAAAAAGGGTGGCTGCGAGATTTTTGAGTCGTTCAATGGCTCGCTATACTCCGGAGTTTCCATGGCCCAAGATGATCAACACCGTTGAAGTCGAAGACAAGCGAGTATGGGATTTACTGGCCGAGGATTCTGAGGGGCTTTTAGCAAGAGTTAAAGAGCTCATTGGGATTGAAGCAGAATTTCACCCAGCGCGGGATGTTGAATCACCTGCAATCATCAAGCTAGCTGGCGGCATGGGCGTAGAGCGAGAAGCGGCAAGACTTGCACTCACCGAAGTTGTCAAAATGAACCACCATTCTTCTTGGCCCAAAATCGCCGAGTTCTATCAAAAACACCGGGCCATTCTTGATCAACAGGCTCTTAAAATGGGTCGACAAGCAATACTTGAACTAAGACTAGACGGCATACACACGGAGGTTCAAAAGCTCATCGGCTACCTCAACTGGCGGACGTCATATCGTCAAAATCAGTACCTACATTCGTTTGAAGTTGCTGTCCTGGCAGGCCTTGTGGCCGAGGAGGTAGGGGTAGATCCGACGCTTGCCAAACGTTGTGGACTTCTTCATGACATCGGCAAAGTTCTTGATTACCGGATCGAGGGAAGCCATGCCGTCATCAGTGGTGACTATGCCGATAGGTATGGAGAGACGAGACTTATCTGTGACACCGTGATGAGCCATCACAACGATCTTGTCCTTGAAACCCCACTTTCCTACGTCTTAAAAACCGCAGACACCTTATCTGGCGCCCGTCCTGGAGCTCGGGTCAATCTTGAAGAAGGCTATCAAGTTAGACTTCGAGATATCGATGATGTTGTACGTGGATTCCCGGGCATCACCAAGTCTGCCATTATGAACGGCGGTCGCGAGATTCATATTGAAGTCAATAATAAGCGGATCCGCGAAGATGAACTGGAGACCCTCACTGCGTCGATTGCCAGAAAGCTTGAGACGGATGTCGCTTTCCCAGGACAAATCAAGGTCATGATAACTAGGCGCTTTGAGTCGAGCACAGTAGCTTAAATAAGCTTTCTTTTTGGTGCGATACGTAACTCATTTGACAGGGATGTCACATGCGGATTGATCTAAATGAGGTTCAAAACAAAGTTAAAATTTACCACTCGGTGAGTCGTTTTGAAGCGGCCGAGAAAATTTTACTTTCGACAATTGATGAATACGGCTCTCTTGCAAATCTACACAACCTCCTGGGTGTCACCTATCACAAACAGTCAAAGTTTGGTGACGCGATCGTCCAGTTCACAAAAGCGCTCAAAATAAATCCAAACTTCGTCGAGGCAGGACTAAACCTATCGGCTACGTTCTGTGATCTTGGGCGCTATGATGATGCAAAGACCGTATTCAGTGAGATCCTAGCGACAACACCAACTCACAAAAAACAGCCCGAGCTTGTTCTCGGACGACTGGCAAACCATCACGCGGAGTGCGGCCACCTTTACGCGCAAAATAATCTCCCCCATGATGCGATCAATGAATATAAACGCGCACTTTCACTGTACGAAAAAATGCCAGACGTGAAAGTTGCCCTTGGACAGGTATACTTTCGAACCAATCAAATGGACCGTGCCCTTTATGAATTCCAGGATGCGGTGCGTATGTTTCCAGATGAACCAGACGCCCATCTCTGGCTTGGTGTCTGCCTATGGAAAATGGATCGAAAAGAGCACGCAATTAGGTCATGGGAAACTTCACGCAACCTTGACGGCTCAACAGGTCTTGCTCAGGCTTATTTGACATTTGCACAAAGAGCTTCAAAACAGTCGAAAAATTTGAACCCTTAGGCTAAGTCTCGACCAAAGTCTCAAGGACCGCTTTGTTTAGCTATCAGTATCTTCAGCCGATACCCCCCAAGGTTGCGATGACTTAGGGACAATGCAAATCATGGCTAACGTAGGTCTACCTTATAATCCAAAAACTATGCGCGTCATGATCATCGATGAACATGATCCCATGCGAAAAGCATTGCGCCGTATTATGTCCGAACTCGGATTTGGCACGGTTATCGAATGCATGGACGGCAGTGAAGCCATAAAATACCTAGCAAAAACACAGATTGATCTCGTGATTACAGACTTAACAATGCGCAAAATAGACGGCTTTACCATATTAAAGAAAATCAGATCTAAGGATCTCGGCAGCGATATCCCAGTGATCATAGTCACCGGCGAAGCTTCAAAAGAAGATATCGTCAAAGCAGCAAATCTTGGTGCTGACGAATACGTCTTAAAGCCATTCCAGAGGAATGACATCGCCGCAAAAGTTTTATCTGTCCTTACAAAGCATCACTCGCCGCCACCTCTGCTTAAGCTTTTGCGCGAAGGAGATCGACTAGCCCTCCAAGGTCATCATCAAGATGCACTGAAACAATATGAGGCCGCTGAAAGACTTGATCCAAAAAGCCCACGAGCTAAATTCAGTAAAGCACTCATGATCAATGCCTTAGGGCATGTGCATGAGGCACTACAAATCTTGGAAAATTCTTCGCAGGAAAATCCTACCTATAACAAAAACTTTGCTGCCATTGCTGATATTCATCTTCATCAAAACAATGTTAGAGAAGGAATTGAAGCACTAAAAAACGAGCTCAATTTGAATTCTAGGCAAATCGAACGACAAATCCTACTGGCCGATCTTCTGGTAAGCCAAAGCAGATTTGATGATGCCATCAAGCATTACCGCTCGGCACTTCTCGAAAACCCGAAACAAAAAGAAGCATTACTCGGTGCAGGTAAGGCCTATGAGCAGTCCGGAAATAGTGAAAAAGCATTGTATTATTATCGCCGCGCAAGACGTCAGCACCCAAAACTGACCCAAGCACTACAACTGATGATTGAAGTCTATGATAAGGATAAAAATCTCAAGGGAGCCATTTTCGAGCTCCTTGATGAAATCCACAAAAACCCAACGCGCCATGACACCAGGATTGTCTTAGCCGAACTTCACGAAAAAAATAATGACCTAGACTCAGCGCTAAAAACAATTGAAGAAGGACTCTCTCGCGACAACAAGGCCACAGAGCTTCTCAATAGCAAAGCTAAGCTGCTTGTGAAATCTGGAAAAATTCCCGAAGCCTGCGAGATCATGCGTCATGTGATCGAAATCGATAATTGCGAGTCAAATATCCTAACGTTAGCTGAAACGATCCTAGCCGATGGCCGACCCGTTGAGGCTTACCAAGCACTCATCGGTGCTCTTGAAAAACCAGTCGACCGACAGAAAGTTCTGGCCTGTCTGGCTGAAACCATGAAGCGCCTTGGGTATTTTGCTCAAGCCATCACCATGCTAGAGCTCGCATTAAAAACGGGCGGAGGTCTTCCAGCAAAAGTTCTATTAGAGGACATTAGCATAATGAAGCCCGGCGTGTTCAACCGTCGTGCAGGACTCGGTCTTAAAAAAATCGGATAGTATAAAGAGGAAAAGATGCGAACTCCAACCCTAGCTTATTTGAGTATCATAGCTATTGCGTTATGCCTGTGCCTTCAATCATGTAAGGCAAGAAACGACGCTACGTCCAAAGTCAAACGAGTACAGTACTCACAAGCAAAAGCTGCCGAATCAGCCACCCGCGCATGTCAGAGCACAACTGAACTCACAAGCAGAAACCTTTGCTTTCTGGCGGAATACTCCAAACAGCTTCTTTCGCAATCCTCTGATTATGACGATATAACCACCCAGGTAAATGAAAAATTATCCAGGAAAGGGGTGACAAAATTCTTGCCGATGTCCAGATTCCGGATATCTCCAAAGCCGGGCGGAACATGCTTCAGTCATGATTCAAACCCCATAGAGGCCGAAAGTTTTTGGAACAATCAGGTCGAGCCAATCAGAAAGCAGATTGAAAATGTGGCTGAGTTTCTGGCCCAATATCATGTCGACATGGACGGACAGGACCCCGGACCATTCGGAATTCAAGACGTAGAACTTTGTCCCATCACCGTGACAGAAGGCCGTAAAATTGCTCTTCATGGATCAACTTTGACCTTGGGGCTTCCCGTCAAAGGAATCGTGTCAAAAACATACGGATGGTATTCGTTCATTGAACTTCGGAAAATGTGGGACAGTGGAGATATTTTTGAAAAGAGCTACTCAATTAAGCAAGCTGCCACCGATCTCTTCGCCGGACGCCAGACCCCGTTTGTATGGATACTTGGAAACCCTGTGGGCCAAGCCAGAAGCGCCCTACGGCAATTTTTGAAAAATCAAGGCGGGGAGCTTTTGAGCAAGCTAGACAGATTGATCTCCTCATCATCACAGTTATCACCTAAAGATCGAGCCAAGAGCATTAGCTCCATCTTGAGCCTTGATCCAAGCGACGAATCGAGCAAAAAGTTTTATGCCCCCGCTGCCCTCACCTATTCCAGCTCAGAATTGCAAGAAATTTTGGAGTCAAGTAAAGGTGAAGAACTACTCCAAGAATGGAAGTGCCAAACAGAAAAAATCCTAGCCTCGTCTGAGATTGCTAATGCTGCAATCGGCGGCCTAGTAGAGCGTTCGGACTCTACAAATGTCAACTATGACATCAAGGCCTCTTGGGTAGCCGTTGCAAACTTCCACAACATAAATGTTGATGTGCTTGGAGCATTCGCAAATCATAGCCAATTCATCGAGACCCCGCGAACAAACGAGCAGAAATTTAATTTCGAGGTCAAAGCTCAGGGTAAGGTCGTGGTAGTCACTGGAGATCAAGTGAATGTGACCGCTGCATTAAATGTACTTCTTGCGAGCGTGCAAAGAACTATCTACTCAGAAAGCCTCTTCCAGACCATGAAAAACATCTCTAAGGTTCCTGACAAGGGCCAATGGTGTGTAAGCCAACAATCGCGCTAACCCATCATTTAACAGGAAAGCCAAGATCGCACGTCGTTCCAAAAACGACGCTTTAGTTCTGGATTATGATTCATAAGATCTATAGATGGCCCCTGAAAAACATCGATTGCTCTGCCGGCTATAGTTTTCAATTCAGTTGTAAATCCATTGGCCATTGAATCTAAGTTGCCACTGGTTAAGACGATGAATTTAGTCAGGCTTGGTAGCATTGCTTTTAGAACCTTGAGGTCTGGGTAGGATGCACCTGATTTGATTAGCAGCCAAGATACTTGCAGCTCAGACGAAGACAGTGCCTCAGAAAGTTTTCTGACTGCCGCAGGGATCTGGCTTGCTGCGGGGTCTGAACTATCAGCCAAGATTAAGACTTGGGACCCCTGATCTAGAAAAGATCCTAGTAATTCAAAAGGCTGAGCGCCAGGGGATTCAATCCCCCGATCAGTCAGCCAGGAACGGTAAACATTGTTTGTCAAAAAACAGGTGACCTTTCTGGTCTAGGAGTGTTAGCGGGAACCGCCATCCTCATATTCTGCATCGACTACATTACCTTTATCAGCCGGGCCTTGTTGACCTGCTGACTGGCCCTGCTGAGGAGCATCCCCAGTAGGCGCACCAGCAGACTTGTAGATGTTTTCTGCAAGTTTGTGAACACGACTTTCTAGGTTTTCACGAGCCTTGACCAAGGTGTCATAATCTTCAGAATCTAGCTTCGTCTTCGCCTCGCTAACAGCGGACTCAATATCTGACTTCAGATCAGCAGGGACCTTGTCGGCATTATCTTTGATCATCTTCTCTGCCTGGAAGACTAGGCTATCAAGCTGGTTTTTGGCTTCAACGGTCTGACGACGCTTTTTGTCTTCTTCAGCATGAACTTCGGCATCTTTAACCATGCGCTTGATTTCGTCTTCACCCATACGAGAACCGGCCTGAATCGTAATACGCTGTTCTTTACCGGTTCCCACATCTTTTGCCGATACGTTCAAGATACCGTTGGAGTCGATATCAAATGTAACTTCAATTTGGGGAACTCCGCGCGGTGCAGAAGGAAGATCGACGAGGCTGAATCGACCAAGAGACTTGTTGTCGCGAGCCATCTCGCGCTCACCCTGTATCACATGCACTTCAACCGAAGTCTGATTATCAGCTGCAGTTGAGAACACCTGGCTCTTACGAGCAGGGATCGTTGTATTGCGCTCGATCAAGCGAGTCGCGACACCACCCAAGGTTTCGATACCAAGCGAAAGCGGAGTCACATCAAGAAGAAGTACGTCTTTAACGTCGCCTGCAAGAACGCCTGCCTGGACGGCAGCACCAACGGCTACCACTTCATCTGGGTTAACAGACTTGTTTGGCTCTTTATTGAAGAAATCTTTAACCTTCTGTTGAACAATTGGGATACGGGTCGATCCACCAACGAGAAGAACCTCGTTGATATCATTGTTAGTAAGACCGGCGTCCTTCATCGCCTGACGGCAAGGTGCCAAGGTCTTCTCAACAATATTCATAATCATTTGCTCAAACTTCGAACGAGTCAGACTTACATTTAAGTGTTTTGGACCAGACTGGTCGGCGGTGAGAAACGGCAGATTGATATCTGTCTGCTGCGCTGCAGACAATTCAATCTTGGCCTTCTCGGCAGCTTCCTTAAGGCGTTGCATAGCCATTGGATCTTTGCTGATGTCGATGCCGCTTTCGGATTTAAACGTCGCAGTCAGCCAGTCAATCAACACTTCGTCAACGTTATCACCACCCAGGTGAGTGTCGCCGTTTGTCGAAAGCACCTCTACAACGCCGTCACCAACTTCAAGAATCGATACGTCAAACGTACCACCGCCGAAGTCGTAAACTGCGATCTTTTCATTTGTCTTTTTATCAAGACCATATGCAAGTGCTGCAGCGGTGGGCTCGTTAACGATACGCTTAACATCGAGACCAGCGATGCGACCAGCATCTTTGGTTGCTTGACGCTGGCTATCATTGAAATAAGCGGGAACAGTGATGACAGCTTCCGTTACTGTTTCACCTAAGTAGTCTTCCGCAGCTTGCTTAAGTTTTGATAAAATCTTGGCAGAGATTTCTGCTGGTGTTATGTCTTTTCCATCCAACTGGAAAATTGCAAGGTTGTTCTTACCCGCGGTCACCTTGTAAGGCATCTTATCGCCTTCGATCTTGCGCTCGCTATAGGAACAACCGATAAAACGTTTTGCTGAGTAAACGGTTTTGGTTGGGTTAGTCACTGCCTGACGGCGAGCAGCTGCACCAACGAGGACCTCTCCATCCTTAGTATAGGCCACCACAGACGGGGTCGTACGGTGCCCTTCTGCGTTTGCGATCACTTTTGGTTGACCGCTTTCCATGACTGCCACTACCGAGTTAGTTGTGCCCAAGTCAATTCCGATAATCTTTCCCATGTATAACTCCTTAATATCAAATAGATATCTTTTGCTTTTTACCTTGCCATTGACTTCCGAGCGAGCGGCTATCTTGGCGATTTATCCCAACTTAAGTTCGTCCTTTGCTCTGTCAAGCCCGCCTGGAGCTCAAGTTGTGATAAAATAATTATGAAGGAGGAATCTGCCATGCATGAGTTAACCTGTCCAGCCTGTGGATCCCCATCCCAGTATAATTTTCGTGACTATGTCCTCAGCTGCACCTTCTGCTCAGCCTCCTTTCGCTTCGATGCCGAATCAGGACGCAAGGACCTATTTACTGACCACTACATAATTCCCAATACTTTCGACCAGGTACGGGTTAAAGAGCACGTTCAGGAATGGCTAAAGCGCTTGCACCACAAGCCAGGCGTGGCCGACAAGGAGTTTGTCGTCCTTGATATCAGAGGTGAAAGCATTCCTTTCTGGGTGATCTCACTTGAGGTCCATACCGCATGGAAAGGACTGGTCCAGCGGAACAAAAGGCCAACTGATTCAAAATTAGGCTCAGAATTTATACCAGAATCTGGAAACTTCCGACGTACCTACCGCTGGGCGATCAACGCACGAACCAATGTCTGTGAAAACTGGGGAATGGCTCGTCTTCACGAACCCAAAGAACCAGTTGGCGTCACCTGGGACGGATTCCCCATGGATTCGACCTGCTCACGTGGCCGTATCACGCCCGCAACAGAGGGTGAAAAATCTTTTTACGATAGCCGTGAGTTTTTTGAGTTCAAATACTCTAACGGCCTTCCGATTCTAGGCTGCCAAATTGACAGCGACGAAGCATTGCGCCGCGCTAAAACTCACGTGGAGTGGTACCACTATAATCTTGCCACTCTTCATTGCGACTATTTGCTTGATAGCCGTCACGAAAGCGACATTGCTGGCATTCAGCTTGTTCACGTCCCGTTTTGGCACGCAACATACGCCTACCGCCCAACAAACTTCTTGCGCCATCTCTATCGCCCCGTCGAAAAGCACGTCGTCCTTGAAGGAGTTCGCGGAGGAATCATAAAAGGAGAGCTTGGCCTGATTCACCGGGACAAAGTACAAATCAACGCAATGGTCACCGCTGCTGCGGCATTGATTTTCTTCATCATGGGCGCAATCTGGTCATCGATGTTCATGCTGGTAGCTCTGTTCTTTGGAGTAGTTAGCGGCATGAGTGCCTATATTGCCATGATCAAATTAGAAGAACGCAAGCGCATGACACACCTCGTCACACCCCATGCTGTGAAGACACAGTAATCACGTTCTCCCGCGAGCGATTGCGTCTAACACCTGAAAGCAGGTAGAGAACAGTCACGGTTAAAACTATAAGAAGCCGCCCATATGTTGCCTTGATGGTCCATTCCGCGGGCAATGATATATAGCTAATCGGCAAACTAGATTGATAAAATTCAAACCAGCGCACAGCGTCAATGACCGCACGATTAGCCGTGATTACAATATTATTGAGCCACGGGAAATTCAACAAAAGAGCTAAAAGATCTAAAGGCAGGAGGACACCGAAAACAGGTAGTCCAACTAAATTAGCTAAGGGACTTAGAATTCCGGCTTGGCCGAAAAAAATCAGGGTCGAACCAAGAAAAAAAAGTTGGATCTTTGCTGCCTGAAGACAAGTACCTGCTAGAGACTTTAAATAGGTGGATTCAAAGAATGCCATCAAAACAAGTGATCCGGTCCACGAGAGGATCAAGCTCATCGAAAGAAGATTAACGGGAAAAATTCCGGCCTGAAAACAAAACGTCAGTCGAATTCTTGTCTTTGGGTTTTGAGCAATACCTAGCATCGGAAAAATCTGACAAACGACAAAGCTCAAAAAAGCTCGTTGCACAGTCGGCGAAAAACCTACGATCGCACAAAAAAGAAAGAGAACGGCACATGTCACAACGGATGTGATATTCCAGATTATTATCCATTTTTCCATACCAAGATTTTTCAAAAGGTATGGAATTAGAAAAGGAACTCGCAGGATAAATAACAGCAGGCCTGCAATGACAGAAAGATGACCGCCACTCAAAACGAGTATATGCAGCAAGCCAACGTTACGAAACGTCCCAATAAGACTTTGTTCAACATCAGCATTCTTGCCCAACACAAAACCTGAAAGCCATGTCCTTACATCTAGTGGGAAGCCATCAAGTGCCTCGTAAATCTCGGATCGAAGTTGGGCAAAGAATTCACAAAATACCCCCCGGTTGGCACGAAATCCAAAAATTTTTACCATAAAAAAACGGGACCTTATATCCCCTCTAGGAAGCTCCACGAAGTCACCTTCCATCGCTGCACCACGCGCTAAGAAGACCTGTCGATCATCATGGACAAGAATTTCATGTTCAGACTCCGCGCAGCCCAATGACCAGAGCACTGTTAATTTCTTATCATACACTGAAGCAAACTCGGGATTATGAATACAGGTCCAGGCGCAAGATATGGCTGCTAACAAGCAAGACGAGACGAATCGTCTATAAAAAAATTTTTTCCAATAAAAATTACAAACCACA
>CAMDGW010000024.1 GCA_945897695.1 Pseudobacteriovorax antillogorgiicola
GACTTTGCTCACGACCGTTGCAAGGTTTCTGAAAAAGCTGAGCAGCCAGGCAAGCCCACGCAAACTGTTGAGCGGGACGTCCAATATGGGGCCGTTGACGTGATCGGGGCGACATTAAAACTTCGTACATTCAATTATGTGCCAGGAAAATCCGAGAGATTCCTGGTTTATACGTCCGAAAAAAATTGGTTTTTAGAAGCAACTCCTCTTGCCGTCGAGGACATAACTGTTCCTGCAGGGAATTTTAAGGCTATGAAGCTCAAACTTCAGACGTTTATCGGTAAAGAGATGCAGCAAAAAGGCGATGTTTATGTGTGGATCGCCAATGAGCCGCAGCGTACACTCGTACAAGTTCAGGGCGAGATCAAAATCGGCTCTGTCTATATGCGGTTGTCAAAATATATTCCTGGGAGATAAATCGTGAATAGAATGCTCGTAGGACTTGGGAGCCTGATCCTGAGTTCGCTTGCCGTTGCAAAATCCTCTGAGTCTAAAACCTCCCTTACACCTCGCGAGATTTTCCGTAAAACAGCAGGCCAGTGGAGCGGAGATATTTTTTTGTTGCCCAAAAAAGGCAACTACATGCTGGAGACAAGAGAGTTTGAGCCGAGATTTTGGCATAAGAGTCATCTAAAGGGTGAGTTGATTCCCGCTCACCCAAAGAGCACCCATGGTGTCGCGTGGGATTATGATCTCAAAATTCCAATAGTGTTTTATGACCCGTCTGGGCGATGGATTAATGCAGGGCAGTTCGAAGAACTCGCTGTCCAGCAGGATATAGCGCCAACTTTGGCGTCGATTCTCGATATCCCTCCACCAGCCAAGCATGGTGGACGGGTGTTGAAGTCCGCATTAAGCTCAAGACAATCTGCCACTCGTAAGCCGCCAAAGGTGATCGTGACGTTTGTCCAAGATCAAATGGGAAGGCAGTATCTTGCAGCCCATCCAGGTCGCGCCAAATTTTATGAGTCCTTGATCGCCAAGGGCGCTCACTTCAAAAATGCAAGTGTCGCCCATGTGGATGTTGAAACCAGTGTTGGTCATGCTGCAGTCAGCACTGGCACGTGGCCCAGTGAACACGGCGTTGCCGGCAACTACTTTTTTCACGGTGGCCTGTGGCGTCAGATCGCTGCGCTTGGAATCCAGCTTGGACCAGATGCGTCTTCAAAAAGTCCCAATCCGAATTTTTTGTTTTCTCCGACGCTTTCTGATGTGTGGTCAATCGCTCGAAAAAACAAACCTGTGATCCTTGCTGTGGCGCCAGTGCCGAGGGCAGCTATTGCCATGGGTGGGCATGGTGCCTTGTTCAAAGACTCCGCTAAGACTTATGTGACATGGATGAATCAATTTGGAAGTGATGGATCATGGACCACAGAAGAAGGAAACTACCAGCTGCCTTCGTCGTTTAAAGGCCAGTTGATTGAACCGTGGGTCAAGGATATCGTCGATAAAGAAGGTCGCTGGTATGGGCACCTGCTTGTGAAGTCTGGAGAAAAAAGTAAAGAAGTTGACGACGACTTGATATCTGCGACACCTGCAGCGGTGCATCAGCAGTCAGCTCTGACGCTAAAAGCAATCGAAGAATTGAAAATCGGGATCGATGAAGAGACAGATCTGCTGTGGCTGAACACTAAAGCAACTGATTTTTGTGGTCACGCATTTGGCTATGAATCAGATGAATGTGGTGATGTTCTGACAGCTGCAGATGACGCGGCTAAAAAAATAATTGATTTAGTGGAAAAGCAGTCTGGTGGTGATTTTATGGTTGTTCTCACAGCCGATCATGGTGCTGCACCAATGCCAGAACTTAGTGGTGCGTACCGTATCGATAAATCTAAACTCCGTTCTGACTTGAATTCAACATTTGACAAGCGAGACAACAATATCGAGGCCATTCAAGTGGTGACATCGAGCCAGATCTACGTCAACGAAGGTGAGCTTATGGCAAATGGTTTTACCATGCAAGATGTAGCCAAATACCTACGTAGCTATAAGGCAAAGATGGATTTACCATTTAACGCTCGGCATGAATTTTGGCTAAAAAAAGGGAAGCTGCGGGACGCTGTATTCTTTGAAGATGTCGTGCTTAAATCTGACTTAAAGCCGATGTAGGCCCCGTCATCTTCGGTGGGCTCCTGTGGTTGGTCATGAGTAATCCCACTATTATTACGATGTAAAGGGGCGATTTTTATCAAAGTCTCCAAAAAAGTCGTCTTACTGATTTATTGTCGGCGCCGATACAATGAGCAGGTTTCGGATAGATGCTCAAAATTACGGACCTTCGCCCGTGGCAGATGATAAAAAAACAAAAAATAATTATGCAAAATGGCCGATGTCACTTGGTCTGGATATTTTTTCAAGACTTATAATTCCGGCGCTGCTAATTTTCATGGTCCTTTATCAGGTTGTGTCCCTATCAGGCTTGCGCAATAACTTAACGGCTGATCCCAAGTTGTCTGGGGTCGCACAATTTTACGAAGGTTCCACCTATGAGCGACTGGCTGACACGAGTTCTAAGCCAAAATGTCCAGGTCTTGATTGTCCCTTAAATACTGCAAATTTTAACTTTGGCGCAGGTGATGGCTGGGACCTCCAAGGCAAAAGTATTCATCAGCGTGCATCGACTAAATACTGGGATCGCATTTATTATTTTGCGGCACCGATGAAGCTTCCTAGCTTTGCTGTAAAGCCAGGGAGCCCTATTGTTTTTCAGGTACGTGAAATCCGGGGGAATCCTTGGAGATTTTTTGTTAACGGAGTTGAAAAGGCAAACAGTAACGACTATGGATCAGACAAGCTTATCAGATTTCTTTCTGATGGAGGACGTGAAGGGGATGTTTTTCTAGTTGGCTTTGAAATCGATGCCGGCCATAACTTTGATCCGGGTATAGGTTTAAGTTACAACCTAATTGTCAGTGTTCCAGAAGTGGCGCAGCTTTTAAAGAATTACGTCAGCGCCACGGTTGCCTTAGACGTGGTGCCGGCGGTGACTGGGCGATTTGTTGTAGTGATGGTTGCTGCGCTCGGGTGTTTTTTTATCCCGTTTCATAGAGCAACCTTGTTTTATGCGATCGGTGCTGGGCTTTGGAGTTATCTGAATCTGTATAGAAACGGTATTGCTCAGAATTTTATTGATTCTGGTGTCGATTCAATCACAGAGCGAGCGATGATTTTCAGTTTGTTTTATGGGTCAATGTTTGCATTTTTTTCTGCGTTTTTACGAAGGTCAAGAAAGGAAGCAGTTTTTTTGTTTGGATTTTTTTGCATTATTGCTTTGGCTGCGTACACAGCAGGGAAAACTGGATACGGAAGAGCCTTGGTTCCGTTTATCATGGGTCACCACTACCTTATTTTATCTGCTGCGAGTTTCTTGGGGTGCGTCATTGCCCTGCGAGCAACTTTTTTTATCAAGAATAGACCGAATGCCAGACTTAGAGTCGCGGCGCTATTGGTTTCTTCCGCAGTATTTGCGTGCTGTGGTCTCGCGGAAATTTTGCTCCAAGGTTGGGTGTGGGGATTGACATGGATCCCCCTGGTCGACTCGGTTGACAGCCGAGCTTTTCTACGAAAGCTGTGTGAAGAGGCAATGACATTCTTTGGGGTTATGCTCGCCATCGAATGGGCGGTGATGTCAAAAGATCGAGAAAAAGTCCTAAAACGTTTTGGTATGGTGGTTGATCATCGCACCCTGGCTCAGCTTCTTAAGACAAAAGAAATACCCACCGTCATGATTGATAAGCTCGTCGTGCTGTTTGTTGATTTGCGCGAATTTACGAAATTATGCACTAAACTTTCGCCACAAGATGTGACAACGGCACTTAATGAGTATTTGGATGTGGTAACAACAGCTGTAAAGCGTAACAACGGTTCAGTCGACAAGTTTGTCGGCGATGAAGTCATGGCCTTATGGGGGATGGATCAAGGAGCATCGTCTGATCCCCTGGATGCTGTGCGCACAGCTATCGATATTCGTCAGGGCATGAATTTACTGAATCACAAGCGTCTTGCGCGCGGCGACGACGCTCTCCAGTGTGGCATAGGTATTCATGTGGGCCCTGCTATCGTTGGCCCGGTTGGCAACTCTGAGCGGATTGATTTTACGGCTATTGGACCAACGGTAAATTTGGCGGCGCGGTTACAATCACTGACTAAAACAAAACGATTTGACATATTGATTTCAATGGATTTGGTAGAAAATGTGGTCGATCGTATTCTTGTTCAAGACTTGGGGTTAAACCACGTACGTGGTTTTGACAAAGAAATTTATGTTTTTGGGCTGCTCGGAGTTTTAGAGGGAGATGGAGTTATGAGGTTTGAGGATCCTGTTCTCGAAGATAAACTAACAGGCAGAGGCCCTGGGATTTGTCAGGACGCTCCTGAAAATCTTTTACAGGCCTCTTAAAATTTCCCGTTCAACGAGTCCTATTGAAAATCCTAAAACACATGGGCGTGTTTTAGTTAGAGTCCGGCTTCTGCCAATGACTTAATTAAGTCCATCTGTTTGGAGCTAAGTTTTTCTGGGACATCGTAGTCTACCACGCCATAGAAATCACCTCGTTCAGATTTTCCTGGCTGAGGAAACCCAAGACCTTTAAGTCGAATTTTAGTTCCTGGTTTTACACCCGCTGGAACTTTGATCTTCTTCGATCCATCGAGAGTCTCAATATCTTTCGAACAGCCAAGGAGCGCATCGGAGAGTTTTAGCGAAATTTTACTTTCGATATCATTTCCTGTGCGACTATATGTGGGGTGTGGCGCAACTGAAATGACAACATACAAATCGCCGGGCTGTCCGCCATAGGGGCTATTGGCCCCTTTGCCTGCAACTCGCAATTTGCCACCTTCGCGAACGCCAGCAGGAATTTTGATGGTCAATTCTCGACTTGAGCCATCGTTCATCCGAAAGCTGACGTGTCGCTCTGCGCCTTTAAAGGCATCATTGAAGGAAATGGTCACAGCATACTCGAGATCTTGACCCTTGGCAGATCCCGCACTAAATCCACCACCAAATCCTCCGCGTCCGGGTCCGCCGCCAAACCCAGATCCAAATATGCGGCTGAAAATATCTGACCCGTCAAAACCGGCATCGGTAAAGATATTTCTGAAATCCGCTCCGCGGAAAATATCTTCTTGGCTAAAGTTCTGGTGAAACTTCTGATCACCAAACATATCGTACTGGCGTTTTTTTTCGGTATCAGTCAGAACGGCGTACGCCTCACTGATTTGCTTGAACTTATCTTCAGCTTGCTTGTTTCCAGGATTGCGGTCCGGATGAAACTTCATCGCAAGTTTTCGATAAGATTTTTTAATTTCGTCATCTGTAGCGCCTTTTTTTACGCCCAGTAATTCATAGTAATCAGACATGAGTGATCCTGCCAGTTTTGTGAGCGTTTTGCCGCCTTCAACATCTCATGCTAAAGTAATGCGCCTTTACGCCCTGTCAAGAGAGCAATTGAGTGTCAAAATTACCTATTGATTCTCGCTGATTAGATTCTGTCGCTTTCGTGGATTGCCAGTGTCGAGCCCGTTAAATCCTAAGCTTGGCTTTAAGCCACTCAATTTTATCAAATTGACGGTGCATGCTTCGTTCGTTGGTAACCTCGCGCGCGTCGGCAATCGTAAACCAGCGTACGTCGTGTGACTCGTCAGACACAACGGGTTTTCTCTCTTGGTCTGCTGCCACCAAGTATCTGACATCATAATGAATATGTGCATTATCTCTGGAATTGGCAGGAATCACGTGGCTATCCAAGTCAAACGGTAACGGCCGCTCGACCTTTTGTTGAAAGACGTCCCACTCATATCCTAGAAACGATAGGTTACTGAGTCCAGATTCTTCTAAAGCCTCAGTCATTGCAACCTCATGCAAGAGATGATTTCCATCAGCATGACCTCCAAGTTGGAGCCACATCCCAAGCTTCTTGTGATGTGTGAGCAGTACTTTTGTCAGCGAGGGATTAACAACGAGAGCTGATCCTGTGAAGTGCCCATCGTTATGGGATCTGTGAAAGCATTCTGGTGTTGACGAAATAAAGGAAATCACTCGATCAACGCAGGGGCCCTCTTCCGAATCAACCCTTTTAGGATAGTGGATCTCAGCCCAGGTGTTGCGATAGCATTCAAGTGCAGAAAGAAGTTCTTGTCTCAAAGTCATGGGACCTCCGATGGAATGGGCCATTTATAAGAGCGGGTGCGAACTCTTGGGAATATGACACAAACCCTTGCCGTTCTCGAGTTTTTTCCCCGAATTTATTTATGATCTCTGTTTGTAGTCGAGGATATAAAAACATGATGCCTGACCCCCGGAATCAGGGGTAATCTATTACGAGAAATTAGGGGGTTATCCATGTCTTCGCTGCTTTTTTCGTCAATCAAAATCCGAGGCTTGAGTATTAAGAATCGAATTTTTGTTTCTCCGATGTGTCAATACTCAGCAGTCGATGGAGTTCCGAATGACTGGCACCTCGTTCATCTCGGCGCACGAGCTGTGGGCGGCGCAGGGCTCGTGATGGCAGAGGCAACCGGAGTTTCGCCAATAGGGAGAATATCCCCCGAGGACCTAGGGCTTTGGAACCATGAACAGGCGGACGCTTTTAAGCGCATCACGCAATTTATTCGCGGGCAAGGCGCAACGCCTGCGATTCAGTTGGCCCACGCAGGTCGAAAGGCTGGTACGGCTGCTCCATGGAATGGTGGCGCCCCTCTGGCAATAGAGCAGGGGGGATGGATGCCAATCGCCCCAAGCGCATTGCCATTTGCGTCAGGACACAAAACACCTCATGAAATGACGTTGTCTGATATCAAAAGTGTAATTCAACAGTTCGCTACGTCAGCTCAATTGGCACTGGCGGCGGGGTTTGAGGTCGCTGAAATTCATATGGCCCATGGCTATCTTCTCCATGAATTTCTGTCACCTTTGTCGAATCGCCGCGGTGACGATTACGGCCGTGATTTATTAGGCCGTATGCGAATGCCGCTTGAGGTGGCAAAAGCCGTGAGGGACGCTTGGCCTGCACATCTCCCAGTTTTTGCTCGTATTTCTGCAACTGACTGGGTGGAGGGCGGATGGAGTATTGAAGAGACGGTCATTCTTTGTGGCGAGCTGAAAAAATTAGGAATTGATTTTATCGATACGTCCACAGGTGGTCTTGTACCGGATGCTAAGATTCCTGCGGGACCAGGATTTCAAGTTCCCTTTGCTGAACGAATTCGCAAAGAGGTGGGCATTTTTACTGGAGCCGTTGGATTGATAACGAATGCCCAGCAGGCGGAATCGATTCTTCTAAAAGGCGAAGCGGATGCGGTGTTGCTAGCGCGCCAATTTTTACGTGATCCCTATTTCCCCTTGCACGCAGCAAAGGATCTTGGCGTAGATATCTCATGGCCCAGACAATATGAAAGAAGCCGTTAACTAGGTAGCCAGGTTGTGTTTGCATCTGGGGCGCCAATGGCGTGGTTGCTGGTTTGTGCGTCGCCGTGGCTAACAAGATGTCACTCCTTTAACAAAACTTAAGTCACAGGCGTTTTACTCTGCTTTGTATTGCTAGATAAATTCCGGTGCGCATGCTAGGCTCCTTAGCCATGCAGTTCATGACTTTAGGGGTTTATATTGTCTGATTTTGAGCTTGTCAAAACATCAACAGGTGCGGTGTCGATTCGCAATAAAGTCGTTAATGAGATTATGCATAATCCTGTTGGTCCATGGCGTGAAGCTAATGATCTTTATATTGAACAAAGCAAATTGCGCGTCCGACTCGTCGAACCAGTTGAATCAGACTTGGTGCTATTTGATGTTGGTCTTGGGGCTGCATCGAATGCACTCGCGGCAATTCATGCTTGTCTTGCGCTAACAGAGTCCGCTCAGCGCAGACTTCATATTGTCAGCTTTGAGAATAATCTTGAACTGCTGCGCTTTACTCTCGAGAATGCAAATGCTTTTGATCATCTAAAGGGATTCGAAGAGGCCTTATCAATCCTACTAGTAAGTCATCATTGGGAGAGCCCCTGTGGTCGGGTGATATGGGATCTCCGTGAAGGTGATTTTCTTGAGGTCCTCGATCAAGAAAAGCATGTGCCTGAATTAGTTTTCTATGATCCCTATTCGCCAGCGGTAAATCAAGATATGTGGACCCTTGCGTCTTTCAAAAAACTACGCGCGCACTGTGCTACACCCGAAAGTATTTTTGGCACGACCCTCTATACATACTCCGTAGCAACTCCTGTAAGGGCCGCATTATTACTTGCCGGATTTTTTGTGGGACACGGAATTGCAACTGGTCTCAAGAATGAGACCACCCAGTTTTCAACACGGCTTGATGCGATTACGGATCCCTTGAGCAAGGCCTGGTTTGGTCGTTGGGTTCGATCAAAAAATCAGTTGCCTTACGATGTGAGTTTTGTGGAAGCAGACGTGTATCGCGATCTAATATGCGGACACGCTCAGATGACGCCTTGGAGGTCTCTGAGCGGGGAGCTTATGAAGGCAGCGTTTCCTGGCAGAAAATGGACCGAAAATTCTTCTGAGCAGGCAGAGATCACTGAAATTTTATAGCAGTTTATTTCATCGAATAGGAGCTAAAATATGCGTTTTTACAGGCTGATTCAGTGCTTGATGGTGGTCTTAGTCGTGAGCTCATGTGCTTCCTATGAATTGGCTTCCGGTAGCGGCTGTTTTGCAAAAGGGACAAAAATTCTTTCGCCATCGGGCCCTGTGGCAATTGAAACCTTAGCCGCTGGAAACGAAGTTTACGCATGGGACGAGCCCACCAACCAAGTTGTTATCGGCGTTGTGGAGCAACTGGTAACCCGTGAGAATAGTGAAACTTGGACCGTAAGCCTTGGTAACGGCAGAAGCCTTGAGATTACCAGTGACCATCCACTTTACGATGCGAAAAGCAAGATCTGGAAGCCATTTGCAGAGTTCAAAATTGGTGATTCTCTAAAGTACTTTGATGATGATTCGCAAACATTGATTGACGTTGATATTTCTGCATTAGGAAAGTCTTCTGTTCGTCAAACAACCTACAACTTAAAAGTACGACGCTATGAAAACTCATTTGCTGAGGGCGTTCTTGCACATTTTTATTGATAATTTGTCCCTCAGTAGCTGTGTTTGCTATACTCTTCCTCCTATTGTTTGATGAGATTTGATCAGTTGTGGAGACGCTTATGAGTCTTTCGAGAGGTATCGCTACTGCGTTTATTATAGTCATTTCCCAGGCTTTGGCGTCTTCGCAGATTTTTGCGGGGGTTGTCAAAGTTGCGGTCGACTACGCTTACGAAGGCGAAGGTGCAAAACCAAAGAAAAATCGGACTTACTGTCTCTCAATGAAGGCTGGTGAAGTATTTTCCAGCTTGTCGATAAGTAGTTTGAAATCTCTGTGTATGGAGGCTGCCTCAGCCAAGGGTTATAAGTTGGTGTCCGATGGATCTGATTGTTTACCCGTGGATGTCACATTGTCGTCTTCAGCACTTGAAAGTGACGAAGTTGATGGATTTAAGAAGTCAGCTGTTTTCCAGTTTTATGACGTGAAAGAAAAATCTCCAACATTGAAAATAACCGCATCGCTTTCTAGTGGGGGTGACGAATTTGTGCCAGCAACAATAATCTCCCTTTGTCGCGCCGCATTTCATGACATCCCTGCGAAATCAAAAAAACTCGACCGCGTAACCGGTACTGATCTTGATGACACGGTTGACGGAGACGGATTTTATGCGCAAATTGAGGCGGTAACAGCTGGCCCAACGTTTCTTGTCGGTATGCATCTTTCCGAATCGGTATCTTTGGAAGTTGGGCGCCAAATGCTAGAAGAGCAAAAAGGTATTTGGGTACCTGTCGATGCGGAATCGGTCGCAAAAACATTTGTTCGCAGCAAGATTTTTTTGAAGCGAGATGTTTACGTTGGGCTCGGTGTAGGTTTTCAGACTGTGGAATTCGGTAATTCTCTTGCGGTAGAATCGGATGGAAAATTAAGACGCCAATATAGCATTTCTAGCAATACATCTTCAGGGCCTTCACGGCTCGGCGGGAAAGTTTCGTCGTATGGACTTGATTACTCCGTAGGAGCTCTTTTCATTGGAAAAAGTCACCACCGTGGTTTGTTTGCCGGGGTCAACCTTGGTGGATATAAGCCGTTAGTCAAGACAAGTGAAAGTTTGGAGATTACTGGAAACTCAGATTCTAATCTTCGCCAAAAAGTTTTAGATAGAGTGATGAAGACATCTACAGACTACTACGGGCAGCTTTTTATCGGCGTCTACATGTAATTCAAGCACGTCTGATCCGCCAATTCAAAATACTGTGGATGCACCCATGGAAGTCGCCGATTGAATCAGGCGTTCCTGGAGATCTCCGAAATTTTGTTTATAGCGAGTACTACCCGTGGCCTGATGTTCAATATAATACTGAAGGGCTGAATTCGGCGTTCGATATGCCAGAGCCAATGAAGCCCTTGTTTCATTCTGATCGAGCGCGCCGGGGCGATTGGCAGTTTGGATTTTTCCTCCGATTTCGCGATTTTCTTGCCTGAAGGTGTCAGCTGCGGCATTTAACGCGACTTGTTCTGTAAGCTGGAGTTGAATATTGCCGCCTATGCTCCAACGAAAACTTCTTTTTCTGGCATGAAAATATTTGCGATCTCGGAAATCCAAGCGAGCATCTAGGGCTGTTTTAGTCAGCTGTGTTTTGTGCAGTAGGCCTACATTCAAATACTGGGAGTGATTTAAGTCGTAATTTCCGAACTGGATCACCTCACAGTAGTCGCAGTTTATAGCTCTCCATTCAGCGATGACGGTCGGCTGTGTCTGACGATTGGTGAATTCGCCACGACTGGGGAAAGCAGTCGTCACGTCGTTTGTAATAAAAATCGAAGCCGTTCCGCGTTTTGCGGAATGGGCTATTTTAAATGCGGCTTGCGTCTGTTCAAATGGACCGTCGCTTTTCAAGCTTGGTAAAAAACGTTCAGTGGGTGACAAGTAGTCAGACCATCCGGCCATTGGTATTTCAAATAATCCCACCGCAAGTCTCGTGTCGACAGCGACCTCGGACTCGATATAAGCTTCTGGAAATCGATAAGCTTGGCAGCGCTTTTTTTCTATGGCGTCAGAAAATCTTCTTTGGCAAGTTATTAGGTCGGTATCGGTGGCGAGATTTATTTTGAGGACAGAATTCAGGCGGGCTGAAGATTTTTGAGCCTGAATTTGAAGTACGTCAATTAAAACAGGATTTTTAGAAGCAGACTCGACGCGAGAGCCGGTCGTGTGCGAGGCAACGGTGGAGCGCAATCGCAATTGTGCCCCGATATTGCTTTCCGCAAAGATGGCACCGCCTGATAAAAAGACTCCAAGCAGAGCCCCAGCAGTTCGCTGCCAGGTGATGGGGATCAAAAAATTCAGATTCAATAGTCTCAGTTGCAGGTCACCTGATTCTTTGCGCGATAACAATCGTCGGCCGTTTTTTGGGGCATGACTTCATTGCTGTAACAGCAAGGTCCAAGCGTCATGCGAGCGTAAAATAAATAACAAAATCAGCATTTTCCAGATATCTTCTCTACTCGCTAACTCAGACGAGATGTCAGTCTACTCTGAATTCCCCAGCAAGCTCATCAAAAATATCAGCCCTATCCATAGCACTTCTGTCTAAAAGTACAGGTCTCGTCGCAGACAAAATGCGACCCTAGGTTCCGCTAGTTTTACGTGATCCTGCACGTATCAATGGATCTTGGGACGGACATATCTTGACCCTGACCATAGGAAATAGGCCGCTGAATCTCTGGGAGAATTCAGCGGCCTTGGGATTAAATCTTAAGTGTTCTTACTGAACGCGTAATACGTCAACCAAAGATGAAAATCCTCTCTGACGAAGGACGTATGTTGGTGCTGTGAGGCATCCCGGTTGTGTTTGCATCTGGGATACCAAAGGCGCGCTTGCTGGTGTGTAGAATGGCGACATGTCCATATCATAGGTAAGTTGAACGAAGGGAACCGAACGGTCTGGTCTCAGTGTGGTGGTCAGTATCGTTGTCATTCGCGGAGGAATGGAAATATCCGAAGGTAAATTGTCGGTTAGGATGCGCCCAAGAAATGGTATAGAAAGTTCATTCACGATACATGTCACTGCTTTGAAGGGCTCTGCCGGTGGTAATTCAGGGCGGTTAGGCAAAGACGCTGCAGAGCGAGCAAAGACAAGGACGTGACACTTCGACGTGTCTGGGCCGTTGAGGGATGCGAAGATAGAGCGGACGCGAGCACCGCGGCCGTCTGCTACAGCAAATACACCGGGAGTGCCAGTCGCAGATGCGTGGTCTGCTACACCTTCAGTGATCGTACCAGCTTCGAAAACTTCAGCTTGGCAGAAGTTTGGAACTTCAAAACGTATGAAACGAAGATCAATAGCTGTTGTCAGAGTTAGAGGGCCGCGCTCAAGAAGGCCACCTTCATAGCGGATGGAGCCGAGGTAAGTTTCGTCTTGGGAAATATTGGTACTTGCAGGAAATGGAACTGTTACAGGAACATCGGCCTTTGCAATCGATAGATTTGAAAGTATGGCGATTGCTGCAATCATTAATTTTGAGTTCATCGAGAACACTCCTTAAAATCGGATTAAAACTCTAACGTGTCGGAGAATCTAATAAAATACAGGAATTGTCCAGAAGATTGGTAACATCACGCAGTGGTCCTAGGGGATGTCGGCGGGATCTAGATAATCGACGTGATATCAGATGCTTGAAGCAATGGATCGCAATGCTGATGGGGGCGTGGGGGCGGGATTGATCTCTAGTTTCACCAAACGGGTGGTTCGATCGGTTATGTACCAAGAGGTCGTAAAACCCTGCCGCTCCCCGACCTCGACAAAGCCGACCCGGGTCAACGCGTTTCGCGGTAAGTCCCCGACAGCCCAGCCGTAAATAACGCCTGCGCCCAAATTGGATGCGATTTCGATCCGAGTCTTGTGAATCATGGTGGCGATTCCACGTCCACGGTGAGCCGGATCCACCACTAATCTGCTAATGTAAGCAGCTCTGTCATTGGGGTCCTTGCGCTGTATATAGCTTGGGATGTCCAGCTCTCCAGCCGATTTGCCGGGCATGATCCCAGTGCCTTGCGTTATCGCCACTCTGCCATAACCAACAATTGATCCCTTTTGGTTTCGTGCGACGACGTGATGGGAGACGTGGTCGATAGGATCAGATACGCTCGACCCTTCAGGAACAAGAATCTCTACATCACCACTTTTCATTGCTTCAAAAGACCATGAGCGGTGAATGAGTTCATCGATAGGTCTTCGAAGTTTGGTCGGAAGATCGCTATAAACTTCGAACGTGTACATGTTTTCTCCTGGTAGCTCGACCCTGCAAGTCTAAGAGGTCGCTGCAATTTTGATACCGTTGAAATTAATGTCAAAATGGCGCTACGACTAAATGGCGTAGTGAAACCTTTCAGGTAGTTAGCAGTTAGATTTTTATTTCAGATTTCTGCGCAGACCCGCCTGGTCGCAAAAGTATACTGGTCTCACTTACGATTGAGACTGAGGGAACGTCAAAAAGACAATGTTTTCAGCTCTTCTCATGGTCACAAACTTGAGTTGCTCTGCAGTAGAAAGATAACGATTTAAAGCCATCAAACAAAAGTCTGAATCGTCAAGGTGAGCCAAGTTATCGCTGGCGATCGCAGAAATTCTGACGACAAGTCCGCGGGGATCTGCTGGCTCATCATTTACTGGACTGAAGTCAATATTAATTCTCGTTGCTCGCTCCCGAAGAGTCAACAGAATCGATGCATATAAGATAATACGAGAAACTACGGCGCGATCAAAAATCAATTTATAAAACCAAATTTCACCGGTCTCATCGCCAGTGAACGGAGGTGTGAATTCAATCCCCGTGGCCGTACGCCTGAAAAATTCCGTATCATTTTCAATAAACTCCTGAACAAATGATCTTATAGAGTGTTCTTTTTCTTGCGCTGGCACGCTTGTAAGGGAGCTTGTAGTCAGGACACACTGACTTATGACTCGCACGTACTCAAGCTCTTGGGAGGCCTTTGTCATGCCTGAGTTGTCTACCGCCGATGAGTCAAGAATATCCATAAGGCCACGAAGCTGAGCTATTGGAGTATTGAGATTGTGACTAATTAGATGAATAAAGTTTTCTTTTATATCGGCTGTTGCCTCTGCCACCTCTTCAGCAGCAGTCAAGCGCCATTTGCTGTAGCTACTGAATGCCACCGAGATAAAAGTTGCGGCAGTGAATACCACGAGTCCAGCTATGATCATGTCCATGGCTGGAATGTAAAGATAAAAGTACTTTACACCGATCATGTTGATCACGGGCATCATCAGGGCAGCTATTAGAAACGGTGCGAGTGCTAAGCCGCCCATCACTCTGATCGCAACCAATATGGCTAAGATCACTATGCCAATGACTGTCCTGGTCACTCCTGCGGGAGCGACGGCGAGAGTTCGCTGCTCGATAAACATACTGGTCATGGCTGCCCAAAACGAATGCCATGGAATACCATCTTTTAATAACGTTCGGCGATTTGTTGAAGATGCGATGAATGTTTTCTGGATCGCATCTTTATTGTCTCGAAAGCTCAATGCCTGACTGGTGTCATTGCCGATAAATACAATTGAGCCGTTTCCGATATCTGCGCGACCCGGAGGCCGCAAATCGAGGAACGAATGATGTTTTAAACTTGTTGACGTTGGAAGATTTAATAGCAGATTGGGTAGAGTGTGTGGCAGGTTTTTAGATATAACCCAAGCAGGCTTTTGTTGGAAAAAACGATTCATCACCTGCTGAGGCATCCAAGTCCATTCAGGCGAAAATGTACAAAAAGAATTGATGTCATAATAACAATCTCTAGCTTCGATGATATTATACTTAGCGACAAAATCGGGTGGAATCGTCCCCGAGGCGTAAAGGTTGACGGCAAGTGTGACGCGGTCTCGTAGGTTATTTTTATCTATGATTGCAGTCAGTGGCTGCAGGTATTCAGGCGTGATTGGATGAGCATAAGTGAGCCAGCTTAGAACCACCCATTGGGGTTTGCTTTGTGCAACTTGGTCGAGGACTGCAGCATATTCGCGAATATGCGCATCTATTAACTGAGCACTCGGTGCTTTTTCAAGAACAAGTAGATCGTCATCATTGACCGAGATTGTGGTGACTCGAGTTTCATTTGAGGATGGAGAGCTTGCAAACGTCAGTGCCCAGCGGATCATCGTGGATTCGGCCTGGGCTGCGAGACTTTCCCTGCGCCCTCCAAAGTACATGGTTTTTACGACTAGTGTGATGATTAAACTCCCCAACAGAACAGGGAATAGTAATCGAAGCCAATTTGGGGCGTTCCATTTAAATAGGTTATTTATTTTTTGAGGGTGAGTTCTCATGCGGGTAGCACCACGGCAAACTCTGAGCCTGAGCCCTCATCGCTGATCACGTCTACAGTTCCACCCAAATGCTCCGCAAAATATCGGCATAGAAATAGACCTAAACCTGTCCCCTTGGATTGATACATTCTGTCATCGCGAATTCGATAAAATCTTTCAAAAATTCTCTCTTGAAGTTCTTTTGCAATGCCTGGACCCTGATCCCTAACCGAGATCCTGATTTCGCCATTTCGGAGGTTATATGCGCGGATCGTGATGGCGCCACCTTTGGGCCCATATTTGACAGCATTGCTTATAAAATTAAACAAAATCGCATCAAGCAACTGCCGATTTGTCTTCACAGTCTCCGCACCCGGTTCCACAACAATGGAGACCTCGATGCTTCGCGACTCAATTTTTAAACTGAAACGGCGCAAAATTGTTTCGACGAGTTGTGGAATCTCCACTGGCTCTTTGATTAGGGACTTGTGTTGTGCAGATTCAAGTT
This sequence comes from Pseudobacteriovorax antillogorgiicola, assembly GCA_945897695.1. GTDB lineage: Bacteria > Bdellovibrionota_B > Oligoflexia > Oligoflexales > RGVZ01 > CAMDKS01. Next base: position 15,879 of record CAMDGW010000024.1, read on the forward strand.
CAGGAATTTGGTTTATAGCTTCAAGGTACTCATTGAAGTCCTCGGCTGCCGCGAATGCTCGATTGTATAGGTCCTCAATGCCCGCTGCACTTGCCCCAAGGTTTTGTGAGCGAGTCCTGAAAGCGTTGGCATTGGAGCTGACCAACGACATAATGCTTGAGGTTCTCGACTTGAGCCATACAGCAAATCCTGTCAGAAAATGTGACTGTAAGGTAGCAATTTGTGACTTGGCATCGGTCTTGGCCTTTTGTTCTGCCATGTACATAAGCTCCATCCGTAGCTTTCTGACAGCGACGAAGACAGTAGTAAGTCCAGCAGCCAAGAAGGTGTCGGACAGCGGAATGGATGTGCTGAACCATCGATATATAGCTGCATGGACAGTCATGAGTATCGCCCAGCAAAGCATCGTCCCTAGTGCGCCGGTCAGGCTTCCCCACTCCCAAAAAAATCCGCATAAAACTGCGATCAGAATTGTTTGGATAAGATTGACAACTTCAGGTGCCGGACTGAGATTTTCTCGGGAAAGTAAATTATCAATGGCATTTGCCATGAGCCAGGTTGTGGCGATGCCGTTGTCGAGGGTGGGGGAGAAGCCCGTCAAAGATGTGTGGACAAACATCGGGTCGGTTGTTTGAAAGCCGGCATCCCGAGCTACCGTGTAGCCAACGATTACGACCTTGTTCTGCATCTCCTTCATCCAGCGCCGTGGTTCCCCGAGAAATTCTGCAAGAGAGATGGATGGATATGTTCCAGGTTGGCGAGGCTTTAAAGAAAATGTTCCGTACTGTGAGGCAAATGTTGAATCAGCAATTTCAGTGATTTTAACGGGCAGTGTTTCTACCTCGGACAGGCCCCGGTAACTGGTGAACGGTAGAGTTCTCACAATTGAATTGCTGCGTGAACGGAATGTCTCGTATCCCGCAACCTGATTTTCAATCTGAGCCAATACAGCAGGCAAACGCGCTAGATTTGGCTGCATTTGATTATAGCCGGCGGTACCAATCACGATCCTCTGGTCGTACTTTACAATAAGTGCCAGCTCGTTCATGTCCAAGTCGGATGCCGGAAAGGCATACTCTGGCATCAGCACTGCAACGGCGCGGGCGTCGGTATTTGAGAGAATACTCACAGTTTTTAATAAAGTTGCTGTGCTCAGATAGGGGCGTTTTTTGTTGTCGACCCGAAGGCGGATTGGGTCTTTTTCAAGTTTCATGATGCTTTCGTCATCGATACGAACAATAAATACATTTTCCGAGACGTGTTCTGCTGGTAACAGCGTTGCTCGGATGTCAAAAAAGTAGTTTTCAAGGGACCTGCGAAAATCGGTCGTATAGAACAGATAGGTGATTACCGCGAAGGTGACGAGAATGAAAATGACCGAAGGATCTTTGATCTTTCTACCTAGAAAATACTTTGAGCCCGCTGTTGTCATCATCTTGTAAGTTCTAGTGGACAGTGTCCTGTTGTGGTTTTCGTCTGGCGACTTGGCCATCATTCACTCATTGTCCAGTCGTGGCCCATAATGGACAAGCTGGTTACGCCTCTGAATGTGTTTCGTCCAAAGCTAACTAAAAATGAGTGTGCTTTGCCCGGGGTGATATCCTTAATAACGTCGTTGAAGAACAGAATTTTTTCTTCACGTCCCCGTGACTCTGCAATGACGCAGGTGTGTTTTGCTGCGCCGGTAACTTTATCAAAAAAGTAGGAAACACGTCGTACGGGCAGATTAAGTCGGAACTTAGGTTCTTCGAAAGCGTGCCCGAAGGGCTTCATTCCGTCCAGTAATTCAACAATCTTCATGTGGACAAGTTCATCCGGTATTTCACAGTCGTAATCTATTTTACTCTCCCACGCCGCGGGGTTTTGAGATTTCCTTTCTTGGGCGTATGCGCAAAGACGATCGCGAATGGCCTTTTCGTGTTTTTCTTCAAATGAGAATCCGCCGGCTGCGGCATGACCGCCAAACTTGATAAAAAGGTCCTTGCAGGCGGTCATGGCGTCGGTCACGTCAAATCCCTTTATACTGCGCGCCGAAC
>CAMDGW010000025.1 GCA_945897695.1 Pseudobacteriovorax antillogorgiicola
AAGAATTTCGTATGTATCGCGCGCAGAGTGTCCAATGGCAATGATGATGTGATCTGTAGCAATTTCCTGGCCGTCATCAAGAACAACGATGTATCGTGCATGATCACCGCCGTCTTTAAAGTCGACAAACCTCCGACCAAATTTGAAATCACAACCTGTTTTCTCCAGGTGAACTCGCATATTTTTTGCAATACGCACGAGGAAGTCTGTTCCGATGTGCGGCTTGGCATCATATTGAATTTCATTTGGGGCGCCGTGGGTGACAAACTGGTCAAATACATGTCTGATCAGAGGGTGATTTCGTCCACAAGTCAGTTTGCCGTCAGAAAATGTTCCTGCTCCACCTTCTCCAAAACAGTAATTACTTTCAGGTGTAAAAATACCCCGTGAACGTAGTTTATTCGTGGTCTTGATTCTCTTCTCTACAGGTTCACCACGCTCGATAACAACCGATGACTGGCCGGCACGTGACAACGTGAGTGCGGTAAAAATTCCGCTTGGACCAGAACCAATGATGATCGGACGATGTCTGAAGTTAATTTGGGGAAATTCAATCCCTTCTAATGGATCTGATGGCGCAGTTGCTTCTGCAATCGAAGCAAGTGAAGACTTAGTCTGATAAACCGTATCTTCATCTTCGACATCGACGTCGACTTGATAATGGTAGACGATGCGTGCTTTGCGCCGGGCATCGAGAGATTTCTTATTGATTTGAACGCGGCGGATGGCGTCTTCGGGAATCTCCAGCATAGAAGCAATCTGACTGTTTAGCAGAAGGTTCGCTGGGATCTCGCTGACGGGCACTTCAACATCATGAAGTCGCAGGGTCATGGGGATCGCTCCTCAGTATGAATGAGGGGCGGATATATAATAGAATGTAGCCTATTACAATGATTTTATGATGATTCTATCAACCACCTGAAATTACAATATAAATTTGGGTTAGGGGGGTTAGGCTGGCTTTCATGGAAAGCCAGCCTAACTGCAGGGTCTTAATCGATGGCATGCTCTTCCGCATCATGGTCGTGGCCCGATAACTTCATGGCGGCCATGCAAACAAGCGCAGCCTTGCGTTGCTCTGGTTTTAGGGTCTGAAACAGAATTTTCGTGACAAGTTCGCCTTTTGCTTGGGCGATGGCAGTCACGGCATTTACGGCGTCGGCAACACGAGCTGATGCTTCGGATTCAAGGCCGTTTGCGGTGAGAGCATTGTGAAGGTACTTTAGACGTGCAATCTTAAGATTTGTCTCAAGAGGCAAAGTTTTTTCTTTGAAGGCAAACAAATCATCACGCATCGTGACCTTCTGCTCTTCAGTTGCTTCGATTTTAGCGCAGATTTCTTTTAGTTTTTTCATCTCCGCTGCAACCCGCGAAAGTTCCGAATGTTTGCCGTGCTCTTCTGTCACGCCTAGTGTGAGCGCTTCGTCAAATGTCTCGACCATTTTCTGCACTTTAGAGTGCTCACTTGGCATTGTGGAAAAATCGCTAGCCTTCGCTTGACCTGAAAATATCACTGCGCTGGCCACGGCAATTTTTCCTGCTGTTAAAATCATACTCTTCATTTTGTACTCCATTATCTTCTGAGGCCAAATTTTTCAAAAAGTGATGAGGTGGCCTCACCCGACACATCACTGAGACGGGGAGATCAATTGCAAATGACATTCCTTTTTCTTTTTTTCTGAAAGGACCTTGTACTTCAAGGCTTCTAGATAATGTGCACTCGATTAAGACAAGTTTGTAAACTCACAATGATTGCAATAATCTGACTAATTTTGTGAAATAATGCAGGACCAAGGATTCTTCAAAACATAAAAAAACCCCCACAATAGTTTCGATTGTGGGGGTTTCATATTAGCGGTTGCGTGGATGGGGAAAATGCAGCCGGTGGTCACAGCCATCACTTAGGGACTCTCGCGTCAGGTGAATAGATCCAAGGCGTTTGGGGGCTGGGTGTGCGCCGTCCGATGTATAGATGCCGAAGTTTAGGCCATTGGCATAATGCTTAAGCTGCAGTTCTTGGCGAAAATCATCAATTCCGGTGCGTTCACTGTTTTCTGATTTTAGCATAAATCCAATTGGAGTAACGGCCTTTTGTCCAGGTTTTAAGCCAAGCTCTGCGATGGGATATAGCTGTCTGACGCCTGGTTCATTGTCGGCAGCAGTGAATACACTAACGATCTCTTTTAAGGTTCTGATCATAAAAAGTGAACTAGCGTGGATCGATGAAGCGGGTTTATTCGTTTTTGGCAAATCAAGAAACGACTGACTATCCGTTCCGCCTAGATCATCCACGGTGAAAAAATTTGCGGTCTTAAGTTGCCGAGGATCTTGTTCATCAGTAGTAGGATAAAGTTTCCCAGCAAGACCAAATGCACGCCAGTCAGCAGTTGTGGCATTTCCCATGGCTTCTGATGCACGCATGATGATCACTGCTTTACTGCCATTTGCAAAATAACCTGTGTATGGATTGTCCTCAGTAATGGTCCATGTACCAGCAAAGCAGATGCCGATTGGATGCAAAAGCTTTTGAAATCGGGGGAGCGTATCACTTGGTGTTGATAGTGTTCTGTTTACTGCTCGTTCCAGAAGGTTGACACTTCCTTCAAAAAATTTTGAGTAACTGGTTTTATATTCGGCAAGGCTACCCTCGCGGTAGGGGCCCTCATTTACCTCGGACCATACCTTGGCGAAATTAGAGCCCTCGTATATCTGCGACTGCAGTGAGCTGTGATCCTCGCGCCCGCAACTACTGAGAAGACCCGCGATGGATAAAGTGAGAACTTTCTGTCTGGTTGTCATTGGTTTCATGGTCTGCTCCTATAGGTCGCCCCAAGTCCGATTGGCGCTTTATTTCTGCGACGATCTATCTCATGGGGGCTATGTACTGTATACTTATTTCTAAGTAGTATTGTTTTATAATACTATTGGTCTGTCGGGAGGATCTTTCATGAGTGAAACAAGCAAGCTAATCAATGGATTAAAGTCAGAACTTAAAACTCGAGGCTTGACGTATAAAGACCTGGCCCAGCGCCTGAATCTCAGTGAGCCTTCCGTAAAAAGGCTATTTGCCGAAGAATCATTTACGTTGGAGCGATTTGCCAAGGCTTGCGAGGTCGTTGGAACCTCTATTCACAGCATTTTGAAGACGAGTGATGGCCGCGATGATGGGGGGCTTGCGCACCTTTCGCTTGAACAAGAGGAGATGCTTGCATCCGATCCCGACTATTTTGGGGTTTTTCACCGCTTACTGCATGGTTACAAGATGTCTTACGTACAAAATCGCATGCAGCTATCAGACGCTCAATTCACGCGAGTGCTAGTTGCCCTCGACAAAATTGGTGTCATTGATCTAGGCCCGGGTAACGTGGTCAAGTTCAAGACGCCACGACTTATACGCTGGGATAACGATGGGCCTCTTATGAAGACATACGGTGAAAAAGTGCGGCAAGTTTATTTCAAAGATCCTTTTCTTGGACCTGCGACCTACTGCCGTTTTTTAACGGGCCCACTATCAGATCGCGTGGCTATAATTGCAGAAGATCGACTGCGCAAAGTCTGCCGCGAGATCGAGGACATGTGGGAGTGGGATATGAGATCTAAGCCTAAAGATCCGCGGCGTCACCACGGTATTCTTGTTGCATGCAAACCTTGGGATTGGTGACCAATTGAAGATTTGAGTCAGTCGTCGTTGGTGGCATTTCCGCAAAAAAGTCCCAGTTGATTGAAAATTGCGAATATGCGCCAAGTCAGCGAAGTTTCCGCCGCATAATTTAGCAAGAATCATTCGTCTAAAAACCGTGTTACCCCTTAATATTTTGCCTATTATCGATGCCAAGCCGCAAGTGGCATAATCCATGCTAGTGACAGCACCTTATCACTGTAGCCGCAGTCCATTGCGGGTTACACTTTGAAGGAGTCGATTATGATGATTTACAGAGGTTTAGTGTCTGGACTACTTGGTCTTTGTTTGAGCAGTGCTGTCATGGCAGATGAGACCAAGGGATCAATCGTGTTGGTCGGAAGGGGTGCGGCATCTTCTGAGCCAGAGTATGTCTCTTTAAGTATTAAGGTGTCGTCGATTTGCTACGAGACGTCTCGGGACGCACAGGCAGCAAATGCTAAGATGTCTTCTCAGCTTTTAACGATCCTTCAGGGATTCAAAAAAGATGATCGCGATAAGATCACAGCCAGTGGTGGAGCCAACATTCGCCAAACCGAAACCACGCAAATCGGCTCAGATTCGAAAGTCCTCTGTGAAATGAAGTGGCGATCAGAAAACAATCTTAATATTTCTATGGCTAAGATGGACGATCTCGCAGAGCTGCAGGATAAAATCTTTGCAGAACTGAATCAGTCAGCTGAAATCAATCCTGATCAGGTTGAACAGACATTTGCGGAAGTATGGCGTCCTAGTTTCGGCGTATACCCAGAGACGTCTCTAAAACTTCGTAACTCAGCTCAAGGTTCAGCATTTGATGATGCAAAATCACAGTTTGATGGTCTGAATTCTCGCTGCTCTTTCCTTGACCCAAAAATATTGAGCATCATTCCCCCAGAGTTTAACTATGGAGTCAAATCTGCTGGAGATCGCGCTGCAGCCAGCTATTACTCACCGGTGATTCCAGATGCCATTGAAATACAAGCAACTCTGAGAATGGAATGGGAATTTACGCCAAATTCGCAATGTAAGCGCTGACCCAAACCCTTGTTTTTTCGGCTTCATCATGTACTATCGAGGCTCTTTTAAGCCTTAATCTACCGCGAGGTGGCCACCGTCATGATGAAGCCAATCACAGAAGTTGCTCGTTTACTCCAAATTTCCGATGATAACGTGGAGCCATTTGGCCGAGACAAAGCCAAAATCCGCCTCGATGCGTTGGCTCAGGCAGAAAAAAGAAAATCTCCTGGTAAGCTGATCTTGGTATCTGCCATTACGCCGACCCCGGCAGGTGAGGGTAAAACCACCATTTCGATTGGTCTTGCTCAAGGCCTGCGTAAGCTTGGACAGAATGCGGTACTCGCGCTCCGTCAGCCCTCAATGGGTCCGGTCTTTGGAAGAAAAGGTGGAGCCACCGGCGGCGGAAAATGTCGTCTTGAGCCCTCAGATTCAATAAATCTCCAATTTACTGGAGACTTTCACGCCATCACGGCTGCGCACAATCTACTTGCGGCGGCGATTGATAACAAAATTCATTATGGTAACTCCCGTATCGATCCTCTGCGTGTCCTGTGGAAGAGAGTGATCGACATGAACGATCGTAGCCTACGCAATGTTGTGGCAGGGCTTGGCGGTCGGTCAGTCGGGGGCACTCCCCGTCAATCTGGTTTTGACATCACAGCGGCAAGTGAAATCATGGCTATCATGTGTCTTGCGGAATCTCGTGCAGATCTGCGTCGTCGCATCGACAGTATTTTAATTGGATATGACCGAACGAATCAGCCCATCCTTGCAAAAGAAATCGGAGTTACGGGCGCCATGATGGCGATCCTAAATGAAGCTATTATGCCTAATTTAGTTCAATCTCAGGAGGGTACTCCAGCCTTTGTTCACGGTGGCCCGTTTGCAAATATTGCACACGGTTGTAATTCAGTTTTGGCAACGCGAATGGCGATGGCTCATGGAGACTGGGCAATCACTGAAGCTGGCTTTGCGTTTGACTTAGGCGCAGAGAAGTTTCTGAATATCAAGGCTCGTTCTGCTCAACTTAATCCGGCAGCGTTTGTGATTGTTGCGACGGTTCGTGCATTGAAGATGCATGGTGGAGTTGCTATTTCAGATCTTGGCAAAGAAAATATGCTAGCTCTGACCAATGGTCTGGAAAATCTTGCGGCTCACATCGAGGCTGCTAAGGTTTTTGGAAAGCCTATCGTGGTGGCTATCAATCAACGTGCTGAAGACTCCAAGCCAGAGCTAGACTGCATTAAAGACTTCTGCGCTAAAGTGGATGTCTTGTGTGCCGTGGCCGATGCCTTTGCAAAGGGTGGTGAAGGAGCAACTGAACTTGCTGAAAAAGTTATGATTGCGGCGATGCAGGGGCAGGGTAAACCACTCGAGCAGCTTTATACACCCGACGTTTCTTTTGCAAAGAAGGTTGAGGCTATTGCGGTGAGAATTTACGGTGCCGCGAGCGTTGTGTTTTCTCCTGACGCTGAATCTAAACTAAAACGCGCAGAAAAAGACGGCTTTGGGCACCTACCAGTTTGTATGGCTAAGACTCAAAACTCTCTTTCTGATAACCCGAAGGCTTTTGGTCGACCAAAAGATTTTACGGTGACCATACGCGACATTGAAATTGCCGCTGGCGCAGGATTTATTGTGGCTCTGGCTGGGGACATTATGAGAATGCCAGGTCTTCCAGAGGTGCCCTCAGCAGAAAAAATTGATGTAGACGACTCGGGTCGGATCTTAAACCTAACCTAAAACAAATGAGCCAGCCCTAACCGGCTGGTTAATTTTTGTTAGTTACAAGAAACGTTTTCATTATAGAAAAAACATGTGCCATTTTGTGATGCGCCGCATGTGCGATTAACAGTGCATACATTTCTGCCGCATGCTGCAGTGACTTCCCACACGAAACAAGTATTATTTTTGCTGTAACCGCAGCGTCTTCCTGTGGCGCAGTAACGTCCACAAGCTTTAGTGGAATTCCAGATGTAGCAGGTTCCATTTCGCAAATCGGCACATGAGCGGCCTTCAACGCAGTTTTCAAAGACACTAGCGTTTTCAAAAAAATGGTCCTGTGGGGCCTCGAGTTCTTCTGCGCCAGTGGCAAGAGATGAGTCGTCCTCCCGAGTGATTTCTTGTGCGCTGGCGACGTTGGCGTTACCTGCCATAACCAGGGTTATCGCAAGGAAGCTGAACAAAATTAAAAAATTTTTACTGAAATAATTTTTCATAGGATATCTCTCGTTGGAGGGTTATGGATCGTAGCCAGGGTCTCTGCTACTAAAAGGATGCAAAAAACGCAACGTCGCCAAATTGACTTATGACAGAGGCCATCCCATGAAGGGGGCTAATGACTTTGTGATTGGATGTAGCCCGAATTGGTGCTACGAAGCCGCTAGGGCCTGTTTGGGAAATCAAGATTGGGTCTGGGCCAACTAAGGAGTTTTTTATGAACCAAAGCCTTAAAATAATTGTTCTTTCCGCTCTTTCATTGATAAGCCTATCGGCCCAAGCAGGCCTCCATGAGGCGTTTGAGACCGTGGCAGTCTGTATGTCTAGTGATCCGGCCAAGGGTGATGGGATAAAAGTAATGGATTCTACGTCTTCTGTTCGCGCCGTCCTGGAGCTAACCCGTGCATCTGAGCCAGGAGCAGAGCCTTCTGAAGTTCAACATATTTACGGCGTAAAAGACGATACAGTTCGTGATCCAATCGTTTATCGGTATGAGTTTGATGGCTATGAACTACTAATTTCCCTGGAGCGTCACGAAGACGGCCACTATCCTGCAAGTCTTAAGGTGAACAGCCCAAAGGGTGATCGTAATGCGGAATCATTTGACTGTAAGCTATAATATTCACTCTTTCGTCTCCACAGCTCGGCTGCGTTATGCAGTCGGGCTGTGTTTTTTGATGAATTCAGATACCACTTTAGTCATCACTGTGGGTTGATCAACGTGGGGCTCGTGGCCGGCATGATCGACTTCAGTAAGCTGGCTACCGGGCATTTTTTTATGCAGAAAAAGGCTATTGCCTAACGGGACAAAAAGATCGTCTTTGCCTGCTATAATATGCGCTGGGCTCGTGATCTGGGCAAGCCGTTCCCAGTGACGAAACCGGAAGGCAGCAATCAGTTGGCCAATGACTGGGAAAATTGGTTTCCGGTATTTTTCATCTTCGGCGGCCCACTCGCTGGCTAACTTCAGCCGCAAGTGATCTGGCGAGGCTGGAGACGTTAAAAGTCTTGCTAGTTCAGGGTATATGTTTTTCATCTGTCTTGGTGCAAGAATTAACATCTTGGCAGCTGCTCTACTGATGCGCATGTGACCGCTGCGACCAATGGAAGCTGCGATCACAGTGATTGACTTGGTAAGCTCGGGATATGAAAGCGCAAACTCAAGTGCGGTCATTCCGCCCAAGCTCGTTCCGATTACATGAGCTGCCTGGATCCGCTCGTGTTTAAGGATGGATGCGATGTCTTCAGCAATTTCTTTGATTGAGTGCCAGGGGCGCATGGGTGATGTGGAATAGCCAAGTCCTTTACTGTCAAATGTGATCACTTTGAACTCTTTGGCAAGTTCATGATCCCATCCATGCCAGTGAACAGACCATCGTCCGAGACCGCGGATTAGGACGACAACATCTCCTTGACCTTTGATCGTATAATGTATTTTCCCATGGGGTGTTTTGGCAAAAGCCATGAATAGGTCTCCTTATGACAGCGCAGCGATTGCTGCTTGGGCTAAGTCATGTTTTAGGTCGTCAGAGGACTCGATACCAATGGCCAGACGAATGGTCATCTTATTAATGCCAGCTTTCAGAGCCTCATTTACTGGGAGGTCGTCTGCAAAAAATAGCAAACAAGGTGCAGCGAGTGATTCAACGCAGCCGAGACTGGGCGTTAGGATGAATAGCTTTAGACTATCAAAAAACTGATCAAATCTGGATTCGTGACATCTTAAATCAAACGTTATAACGGCCCCACCATCACCTTTATTTTGTTTTCGCCAGATTTCGTGGTCTGGGTGACTTGCTAGTGCTGGGTATCTGACGTTCTCGGCCCACGGCTGCAGGGTTAGCCAGGTAGCAATATCCATTGCGTTAGCGGAAGCTTGTTTTGTCCTTAGACCATAAGTTTTCATGCCGCGTAGGGTGAGCCAGGCGCTATTTGGATCAAGACATGCTCCCAGTGTCATGGCGACGGGAAATATCTTATCGATTAGTTCACCGCGGCCAATAACAACTCCGCCCATGGCATCACTGTGACCATTTGCTTGCTTGGTTAAACTATGGACGTAAAGATCAATATCGAAATTGCCATGATGCATAAACCCAGCAAAAGTATTGTCGAGCACCGTCAGGCATTGGCAAGATTTTGCTGATGCAATGACCCTGTCCAGGTCATGAATACGAAGAGCTGGATTTGTAGGACTTTCCAAAAAGACAAGCTTTGGAGGGTTTTCGCCTTTACATAGGGCATCAAACTGGTCGTAGTCATCCCGCGAAATACGAATCGTTTCCACTCCGAATCGTGAAAGTATTCCTCCGAGCAAAAATCTGGTCGGTTTGTACGATTCCGTGAAGACAACTACGCGGTCTTGCCGAGTGAGAAAGGTCATGGCTACTGCTGTAAGGGCAGCAATTCCGCTGCCAGTCGCCAAACTATCGTCACGTCCCTGGAGGTTGGCCAACAGAACCTCCAGTTCACGAACCGTGGGATTGCTCATCCTAGAATAAAGGTAACCGGCACCTCGCCGACTTAGAATGTCCCTAGCGTGGGCCATGGATACGGGCTTAAATTTGACGCTCTGATAGATGGGGCTAACAAGGGGGGTGTTGCCCTCAGGTAGGGCGGGTCTCGGGTGATGGATGAGTTTTGTTTCGATTGATAAGTAATTGTAATCATTCATATAAAAAGCCCTTAGCGCTGCCCCGTTGGATTGACTATGTTCTGTTTATTCTGGCAGATTTGCAGCGGTTTCACAGCCACTTTAAATCAAGCATTTGGAAGGAGGTAAAAACTTTGTGAATTCCATCAGATTTGGCCTTGACATTAGGCATCACTTTGAACCATATTGCCCCCTCTCTTGTGGGGCAGAAGCGCTGACAGTCAAGCCTCTCAAGTGCTTTTCGTAGCGGGTGTTTTAGGAGAATATCATGTACGCAGTTATTAAAACCAGCGGTCGCCAGTGGACAGTCAAAGAAGGCGACGTTATCACCGTAAATCGCATGACAGCGAAGGCTGGTGAGACAGTTACATTTGACGAAGTGCTTATGGTCGGTGGCGCAAAAGTCGCGATCGGCGCTCCCGTTGTTAAAGGCGCAAAAGTTGCCGCAACGGTTAAAGAACATCTTGCAGGCGAGAAGGTTACAATTCTCAAGTACAAGCGTCGTAAAAATTACAAGCGTACGCGCGGTCATAGACAAGCGCTTACGACTCTCCAGATCGGCAAGATCTCGGTTTGAGTTTGAAGGAGTAGACAATGGCAACCAAAAAAGCTGGTGGTAGTTCTAAAAACGGTCGCGACTCTAACCCACAGTATCGTGGTGTAAAAGTATTCGGCGGCCAAAAAGTAGTCGCAGGCAACATCATCGTTCGTCAGGTTGGCAGCACATTCCATGCTGGTCAAAATGTTGGACGCGGAAGTGACTTTACCTTGTTCGCTCTTACTGATGGCGTCGTTAAGTTCGAACGCAAAGGTAAAGACCGTCAAAAGGTATCTGTTTTCGCTGAAGGCTGATCGCGCAAGCGTTCAGTAAAGAAAACGCCTTAGGCTTGAGCTTCAAGCGAAGGCGTTTTTTCTTATCCGGGCTCTGTTTAAAAAATACACATTAGGTGCACCCCCGTGAAATTTATCGACTCAACTGAAATATTTGTGGCCTCCGGTAGTGGTGGTAACGGTTTGGTTAGTTTTAAAACAGCAAGCAATAAACCTCGTCTCGGTCCTGACGGGGGAGATGGTGGCCACGGCGGTGATATCGTTTTTGTGGCTGCGCCTCAGCTCAATACGCTCAGCACAGTCCGCTACAAGAGTCGTTTCATCGCCGAAAATGGAGCTAGGGGTGGAACAAGTGGCAAAACAGGACGTTCGGGTGAAGATACCGAGATTTATTTGCCCCTTGGAACTGAAGTTTATGATGCCAATTCGGGGCGCCTTATTTGTGAGATTCTGGTAGCGGGTCAAAGAGAAATCGTGGCCGAAGGTGGTCGGCGCGGATTTGGTAACCTGCGATTTGTTTCATCCACTCATCAGGCGCCAGAAGAATATGTGGCAGGTCAGCCGGGCGTAGAATTAACATTGCGTCTTGAGCTTAAGCTTCTTGCCGACGTCGGTTTAGCAGGACTTCCAAACGCAGGAAAATCAACACTGCTCAGTGTGATGTCTGCAGCAAAACCTAAAATAGCAGACTATCCGTTTACAACTCTAGAACCGCAGCTTGGCGTCGTTGAACTCTCCGAGAGAGGTGAGTTTAATCTTCAGTCCTTTGTTATGGCGGATATTCCTGGATTGATTGAGGGAGCAAGCGAAGGCAAAGGCCTTGGCCACGAGTTCCTTCGGCATCTGGAACGCACCAAGGTGATCGCCTATATTGTGGACGCCTTCCCCATAGACGGGACCGACCCGCTAGCCACCTTTGATTTACTTAGATCTGAGCTCCATGCCTACGATGAAACCTTAGCTAATCGAAAGTCAGTGGTGGTCTTGAATAAATGCGATATGGCTGACGGCGAAGACGATGGACCAAAGAAACTTATGATTATGAAAGAGTCTATTGAAGCAATGGACTTCAAAGTTTTTGTGATTTCTGCTGCGACACGAATTGGCCTTGTTGAGTTGAAAGAGGAGCTTTACGAGCTGGTCTCTGAAGAGCGTCGTCTTTTCGAGGCCGAACTTGCGTCGAGACTTCCTGTGGTAAAAGGTCTCATGTCAGCGGTAGCACTTGGTCTTGAAAATCATGGAATGCTCGATTTTTCCAATGCAATTGCAGATGGACGAGCATTTGCAAAACAAGGTTGAAATCAATGGTTGCTGATCCGAATATTATTTATTTTGGTGGTGCTTTCGATCCCGTACACAGGGGGCACATGGACTCTGTGCAGATTGTCAGGGAATTTTTTCCTAATGCAAAGATCACAGTTGTCCCCGGGTTTTTGCCGCCGAGAAATGCTAACGAACAAAAGTCTATCGCCACTCCTTTTGTAGACCGCGTCGCCATGGTTGTTGTGGCTTTCGACGAATGGGCGCAAGTGGACGTCTCCTCTGTTGAAGAAGAGCTTAAAACTCCAAACTATACTTATTTGACCCTTGAAAAATTTTCGCAGGAAAATCCGGGTTCTCGTCTAGCGTGGATGATTGGGGCCGATCAGCTTCAAAGTTTTCCGACCTGGAGAAATCCAAGGCGTATCCTCGAGTTGGCCTCCCTTGTAGTCTTGCCTCGTCTGAGTTTAGCTGGGGGTGATCTGCTTGAGATGGCGACGCATGTAGCGTCATCTTTAGGGTTCGGCACAACAGTTGACAAAGATAATTTTCGAGTTGATTTGGATGGAGGGGGCTCCATCTATGTTATGAAGCGAATGCCACAATCCGTTTCATCCTCCGAGATAAGAAAATTGGCTACGAAGAATTTAAAAGAAATTGAAACAATGGTGGCGCCTGCGGTTATGGACTACATTTCCGACCTCGGCCTCTACCAAAATTGATTGGGGAATCAAATGACGAATTACATTGAGCTAGGACAAATTGCCGCATCAGCTGCCGTTGATAAAAAGGCAGGAAGGATTTCCCTTCTGGATGTTCGTGGCCTTACTGATATGTGCGATGCCGCTTTGATTTGTTCCTCTGACAACGAGAGACAATCGGCAGCTATTGCAGATGCGATTGAGGAACGATGTAAGAAAGTTGCAGGTCTTAAACCCTATGCGGTAGAAGGTAAGCAGGTCGGTAATTGGATATTGATGGATTACGGTTCATTTATTGTTCATATCTTTCTATCCAGCGTCCGTGATTACTATGCCCTGGACTCCCTTTGGCCAACGGCCAAAAAAATTGTAATTGAAGGCGCCTGATCGGTCCTTGTTGTGAAAATTCAAGTCGTCCGCACAGGTAAATTATCCCAGACAACTTTGTTACCGCTAGCCAGCGAGTACCGAAAGCGCTTGGGATCTTTTTTTAAGGTCGAAGACTTTGAGATTAAAGCTGACGCCAGTCGAGATAAGAGAAACTTCGCTAAAAACCAAGAACCCATTTACAGGCCGGAGCCGGGAGAGTTTTTGGTACTGCTTGATGAGCGCGGGCGACAATATGAATCCCAAGGATTTGCTCGACAAATTCAAGACTGGATTGATGATCCCCGAGTTAAAGTTTTGACGTTTCTAATTGGTCCACCCTATGGGTTTGATGACGCGACTCGGGCTGTCGCTAGATCAACTTGGTCTCTGTCATCTCTGACGATCCCAAGTGATTTGGCTTGGGTTATGTGCTGGGAGCAGCTTTACCGGGCGCTGACGATTCTCAAAGGGATGCCTTATCATCACGACTAATTTGTTAGTAACCTTTGCTGGCAAGTTCGCTAACGGTGGTTTCTAAAAATTTCTTATAATCAAAGCCAATTGTATCTGCATCTTCGAATTTAATTCCAATAAGATCCAGATGGTCAGCGTCAAGGACGCCTCGAAAGTCTCCCCATTTGGACGACGACACTGCAACAGCTCCATCATTATCTCCCTGGTTGCTGGTTATGAGCGCGTGCGTCAGAGATAATATCGACTTCAAACGATCCTTCGTTCCAGAGTCACTTTTTGCTCCCTACGACTAATAATTGACCCCCGCAACATCTGGCGTATCTGGGTTAAACTGTTCGTTAACATATCTAGTTGATAAACTTGCCAAGGCAGAAGCGGTGTCATTCATATTGGCTCTAACCTCCACGCTATTAACTGGAGGAACCTCCACCATCAGAACTTTACACCCCGAGGTTTACTGGTGGCGAGTTCTGTGTCGCTACAGGAAACGGTGATTATCACGCAAACTATCGCAACTGCTGACAATAAAGTCATGGAGCCTCCGTTTGGTGCGAATCGGTCTATCTTCGGCTAATATTGAGACACTTTGATAATAAGCGGTTTTTTTCTGATTTTATTGCTTACTTTGAAAAAAAAGAGTTTGGACCTGCCGTGATTCAAGATGAATAAGATTCAATTCTTGGCAGACGACTTGCGCCGATCAAATTCTATGGCAAGCAGCGTTGAATCATCATCAGGCGGTGTAGTGCCGATTGCGACTTTATAAGATCGCCAAACTGTTTCCATAAAATCATCGATTGGACGACCCGCGTGCCTTTGGAGCGTGGCTCTAAGCCACGACTTACCCAGCTGTGAATGTTCATCTGCCGTCCGGTTTTCAAAAAGGCCATCTGTAAACATGACAACTTTATCGCCATCTTCAAGCGTGATCCCGTAATTTTCGTAGGAGCTTTCCGCATATACGCCGAGGACATTACCGGCAGCCGTCAGCTGGGTTGGCTTTTCCTTGGACTTACCGTCCAGTCCCAAGGTCGATTTTTTGATATGTAAAGCCGGAGGGTTTCCAGCGTTTGCGTAAATACACTCGCCACTTACATCATGGATTCGAATAATGAAAAAAGTCATTTGTGTTAGTGGTGAGCCAAGAGAAATCAGCACCCGATTTAGAACGGTAAGGATCTCTGATGGCATAAGACTGTCAACAGTCCTACCTATTTCAAGCTCCAGAGCTCGCGAAACGGCGTAGGCAACAGATGTCAGTAAGGCAGCTGGAACCCCATGTCCGACCGCATCTGCAATGAAATGGAACGAATACCCATTTTTATGAAAGCTACCCCACCAGTCGCCTCCGCACTCTGACGCCGACTCAGAGGTACCAAGAGCGCTGCAGGATGACGTGTTCCTTAAAATCCGTCCATCCTGGGGAAAAAACGATTTCTGGACAAGGGCTGCCACCTCTAGCTCACGATTTCTGCGAGACTCTTCAATTGCTGTCGAATGAATATTTAACGTGACCCCACATATTCCACCGATCATTAAACCGACGGCAGGGAAGATACAGGGAATCGATAAATCTTTATAAATAAATACTAGCGCACTGGTCGACACGACTGCCACTACTGTGACGGTAACTCCAAAGATGCCCCAGGCGGACTTTGAAAAAAATCCAATGATGAGGCCCAGTACCGTAGTCAAAATAACGAAAAATCCAGGGTCATCGTAGACCTTTATCCAGCTATTTGTCAGGGCACTGTTCAAAACAGCAATCAGATGAAATCCGCCAGGGATTAGTCCATAGGGGGAATCCACGAAATCAGTATTGCCTGTAAACATGGCCGGAAGGATGACCACATAGTCCCCGTTGTGAAGAATTGGAATATCCAATCCATTTTTGATTCTTGTAATTACGGGCAGTATGGAAAGGGTGGATTTGCGGTAAATAGATGGTTCAAAGAAGTTAACAAGAATTTTTCCCTCGTGATTTGTGGGGATCGGGTTACCTAGGATCTCAATTTTTTCGCCCTTAGCGCTAATTCCGCCGACGATGCTGAGTGCTGCATGAGGTACTAATTTTTTTGATTTTAATTCGATAAAAGGAGTTATGAAATTATCGCCAGAATAGTTGGCAATGCCGAAAGCTTTGAAGCTATTCACGATCGTTTGACCTGCGCCATAGAGCGTCATATTTTGATATTCTTTTGGGATTTGAACATCCGTTGGTGGATTTTTAAATACCGTTTTTTGAAGTCGATGGATGGCTTCAGGATCAATCTCTTCTCTAAAGCGTATACCACCGGGATGAGCAAAAGTGATGATAACGGTTTGCTCGCTGGTGACATCTTTCATTTTTTCGTTGAATTGCTTGACGTCCGCCTGATCTGGGTACGCATCAAATAGCTTATCGATTAAAATCTTTGTATCTGGCTTGCGAGAGAGACCCTGAAAAACGTCTCCCCACTCTGGAAGTTTCATGTCTGTTGCCTTGAGGTAGGCCACAGTTCCGTCGTCGAAAGCAAAAATTTTGAGGCGTGGATCTAGAATTGATGTTTTCAATTTGGATCTTGCTTTAAAAACGAATGGATAAAAAATCTGTTTATTGATGAAAGCTCCAAATTCGCCGTTGGCACGAGCTTGCAAAAATACTGAAAATAAAAAAGTCAGTGTGATTGCCGAAAAATAAATTCTGCGAGATTCGCGAGGGATATTGGAAAATAATTTAAGGGTCACTGATTAAGTGTCTCCGTGATCAGACGACATTTTGTCATGGGAAGCAGTAGTTTAAATACACAAAGATTATTGTAAGAGAAATTTGTTCAAAGTTGTAGTTGTCAGTGGCTGCCCAAGGTAAGACTTTGCTAATGATCAATCATGATCTGCGCACTATGTGAGTCAATGAGTCCCGCTGATATTCGTTTACCTTCTCTATGTCCGTCATGTGAGAAAGAACTAGCGAGCTTGGGGTCTGTTCGCCTTGAGAACTTCGGAACTGAGCGCGTACGGGTTTTGTTCCGCTATGAGGGTTTGATTCGTACGCTGATTATGCGTTCGAAGGTCAAGAACGACGCTGTGTCTGTGGGTTTTTTGTGTCACCTCGTGAAGAAGATTTCTCTGAACCAGTTCAACTATGGCCCAGGTGTTTTCGTCATTCCGGCGCCGCCAAGTTTTTGGGGACGAATGCGTGGACGTTTTGACTTGGCTGAGGTCCTGGCTTTAAGTTTATTTGGGCAAAGTCAGGTATTCCAAGGTCATCTACCCGGTCTGTCATGGCATGCAAAGAGAGCTGGACGAAATTCAGGCACAACACCTTTTTTTAACGAAAAGTCTTCAATTTATAAATATTTTAATAGTTTTAAACCTGGCTTAAATTTTTCGGCTCGCCTTTCTTCAGCGACACAAATTCTTGTGGTTGACGATGTCATGACAACGGGATTGACTATGAGGACAATTTTTAACCAGCTTAAGGAGCTTGGGGCTCAGTCTGTTGAAGGACTGGTGATAGCTTCGTCATCATAAGTTTGATGAGGCCTGAAGCATCAAAAAAGCTGGCCGTAATTCTATCTACTTCTTAACGAGGCCCGTCATGTCGAGTGATCGTTCAAAATTAACACCTATGCTTCGTCAGTATTACGAGATTAAAGATTCTGTCGATGATGCAATTTTGTTTTTTCGCATGGGTGATTTTTTTGAAATCTTTGGTGAAGACGCTGAAGAGATTGCCCCGAAAATCGATATCGTGCTTACCGCAAGAGAGAAGGGTGATCAAACAAAAATCCCTTTTTGTGGAGTCCCGCATCACAGCGCCAAAGGTTATTGGTTGAAACTTGTGAAGCTTGGGTACAAGGTTGCCATTTGTGAGCAACTCGAGGATGCGGCCACAGCAAAAGGACTTGTGAAACGTGGTGTCACTAGAATTTATACACCGGGAAGTATGGATGAGCTCGAAGGTCTTGACCAAGAAAACCCCAATTATCTTTTGGCGTGGATGGATATACCTGGGCATGCGACTGAGGTGCTTGCAGCTGTAGACGTATCGACTGGTGAGTTTCGATTAGGTGCCATTGGACGAGGCGAATTGTTGCGCTACGTCCGCCAGTTCCGACCTACAGAAGTTATCGTGAGGCGGTTTGCAGTGCCTCAGTTACAAAAGCTCCTGGAAACATGGACCAGAGAAAACCAGCTTCGCATTGAAATTTTACCCGAGGCACCCCTCAAAGACGAAGGCTTTCAAAAAACCACTCTGACCAATGTTTTTGGTGGATCAGACTTATCTCAGCATGCGTGCGGCAGTGTTCCCAGCGGTGAATTATTGGTCGCCGCAGTCATTTCCTATATCGAATCTCTCAAGGCATCGACAGCTCAATTCATGCGTATAACCCCGCTGGATGAAGCGGAGTCTGTAGCTTTATCGGAGACGGTGATTCGTGACCTTGAGATCTTTGAAACCAGTCGCCGTCGTCAAACAGATGGTAGTTTGGCGCGCGTCATTGATCGGACTCTTTCACCAATGGGTTCAAGAGCCATGCGTTATTCACTGGCCCATCCCTTGGTCCATAAAGCTTCGATTGTCAGCCGTCATGAA
>CAMDGW010000026.1 GCA_945897695.1 Pseudobacteriovorax antillogorgiicola
TAGGCTCAGAAACACTCAGCAATCAAAGCTAAGGCAGCTCATGGGCTATTACAGAAATACCACGCGCATACAGGAATGGGGTAAACTGGTTGTATAGATTACAAAGTAACATCTGGGTTACGGTAACAGTTACTTATGGCTCAAAACGAGAGATTTATACATACTGCTAAAAATTTTCACATACTGCTAAAAATTCACAACATACTGCTAAAAATTCAACTCCGACTAAAAGCTTCGGCCTGGTCAGGCGGTTTCGTTAGGTGCTACGGCGCTGACGTTGCTACGTCTTTTGTATTTCCGAATGTGTCCTTAGGAACCAAGCGATTCCACTGATCCAGTCGCCCCATGGATAGCAGGAAAGGATCCTTCTCTTGTCGCGCAGCAAAGTCAGCCTTGCAACTGATTCCTTGCCACTGGTTCTGAATCAAGATTTGTCCAATAGAACCACCCAGAGTTGCGCCTGGGCCAAGCAGCACAAGTCTATCGGGGGCAAACTCCTTAAGCGCAACTGTAATAGCAGCAGTAAAGTCATAAGCAACGGTAACTTGATGACCTAATGTGTACTGTCTTAATTCCTCGGAATCCGCGCTGTAAGGCTGCCAGACCTTACCGCGCCCGTCGATCATTGGAATTTTTGGCGCATGAAATAGATCCGAATCCAAAATTCCAAACGCTTTTTGAGATACAGGCGCTAGGACTGGAGTGTGAAACGCAGCATGATTGATCAGCTTAAAAGGATAACGCTCATCAACAACAGGCAACATCCTCATCAGGCTTCGCAGTCCTGCTTCGTCGCCCCCGATAACCCGATAGCCGCCAAGATAGATGCTCGAGTAAACCTTTCCATCGCCCGAATCGTTAACGTCTTTGAGACACCTTTCAATCATGGCTGCCTTTTCAGCATCAAAAATCCAATTTTGATCAACAACAGGGTAAATTAATTGCCCACCAACTACACCGGCGCGCATCATGGAACCCATGGTGTTCACCACGGTGAATGCGCCGTGTTCATCTAACGCACCTGCCGCAGCAAGGGCCAAATACCAACCTAACGAATTTCCGGTTACTGCAACGATCTCATAACGATCGGGATCTATCGCCATCATATCGACCATGGCGCACGCATGAATCAGAATCGAAGCATTTTCTCCCGGCGTATGAACACTAATCTGAAACTGATTGGCCCCATCAAGCTCCGATACTGTAGGCTCGCCACCACCTCGGCGCCACCCGTCGATGCGATCGATAAACCCACCAAATTTTACGCGGTACTTCCCAAAGTAGTTCAATTCTTCGCGCGTATAGCTACCACGACCTGGGCAAATGACGACGATTCGTTCTTTTTTCATTTTCGACTCCGCGCTGCGGGCTTTCTTGCAGTTCCGCGAGATTTCTTAACCAAAGATAATCCTGCTTCAACAATCGAATCCCTGCTTGGCAACGTAACTGTTGCTGTTGCGCCAAGAGGAATAAAACTATCCTCCGCCGCATGCACCCGAATCGAAGGTAAAGGTGACAGCTCCTCGACAAAAAGCGTCACTAACTGCTCACTCACGGAACCCGTCTTGCGACACTCATCTACCACCAGTATCGATTCACAGCCCTCAATTTCTCGCAGTAAACCATGCCCTGGCAATGGCAGCATCCAGTGAAGATCGATAACTCTGCACTGAATTCCGTGTTCTTCACGCAATATCTGCTCGGCCTGCCTTGAAAGATAGTATCCATTACCATAGGTCACGATAGCCAGGTCCTTACCCACTCCGAACCGGGTCACGTCACCAAGAGAGATTTCTTCACCAAGTGCTGGATACTCAAACTGCCACGAACCATCACCATCTTTATGGAGATCTTTTGTCATATAAAGGGCAATCGGCTCTATGAAAACCACCACTCGTCCATCTTCATGAGCCAGGCGCATGCAATGCCTAAACAACTTTACGGCATCCAGACCATTTGAGGGTATAGCCACAACCAGACCTGGAATATCACGAAATACGTTGAAAGAATTATCATTATGGAAATGACCACCAAAGCCTTTTTGATAGGCCAAACCAGCAATCCTGATGACCATTGGATTCTGATATTTACCAGATGAGAAGAACGACAGTGTTGCGGCTTCACCGCGGATCTGATCTTCGGCATTATGGACATAGGCGAGAAATTGAATTTCAGGAATCGGAAGAAATCCGTTATGCGCCATGCCGATGGCATTACCTAAAATACTCGTCTCATCCAAATGAGAATTAAAAATACGTTTCGCGCCGAAAAGATCAAGTAGTCCTGCCGTCACGTTATAGACCCCACCCTTCTTCGCGACATCTTCTCCAAAAATCAAAGCATTGGGGTACTGAAGCATGACATCAGCCAAACCAAGGTTGTGAAGTTTAGCAAAATGAAATTTTTGTCCGGGGCGCATTCGTTGTCCCAATTTGCTAGCCCTTGTTGCCTCATCTGGAATCGGCATAGCCGGGCGTAGGCCTTTTGGCGGAAGGATGCTGCGCATAACATCTGCCGCAGATTCAAGCTTTGGCCTCAGCACAGCTTCTTCACCAACACAATCAATGCGCCTTCGAATTGATTCATAGATCGATACTAGCTCGTTACCGGTAGCAAACCCATGTTCGATGGCAATTCTGGCAGAATGCAAAAGAGGGTCCTGACGTTCATTTGCCTGAATCTGGTCCAGGGAACGATAAGTTGTTTCCACATCAGAGCCAGCGTGCCCAAGCAGGCGTACCGTGCGAACATGCAGAAAAACCGGACGACGGGTTCTACGTGCAAAGTCCTCTGCCTGCTTCGCCACTACAAAAGAATCAACAAGATTTAATCCGTCGCATTTCATGTAGCGAAGACCTGGCCGCGACGAAAAACTCTGCTCAACCCATCCATTGGGGGATGGCACCGAAATGCCAATGCCGTTGTCTTCACATATAAAAACAAGTGGTACTGGTAATCCCTGAAAAGAACAAAGCCCAGCCGCATTAAAAGCAGCTTGAGCGGTTGCATGATTTGACGATGCATCACCAAATGTACAAAGCACAACGCCATCATGAGGAATGGCACCATTAATACCCATATCCTTAGCTCGCCCGACAGATAGTGCTGCCCCCACGGCCTTAGGCAAATGTGACGCTATAGTGGAGGTTTGGGGCGGCACGTTTAACGATAGACTTCCAAAGACCTTGTGGCGTCCCTCTGAAATCGGATCTTCCGCAGATGCAGACAACGAAAGAAGCCCATCATAAACAGGCGTCGAACCTGGAAGCTGCTTTGATCTCTGAATAAAAAACGCGCCGCTACGGTAGTGCAAAAAAGCCATATCAGTTAAACGGAAGACTTGGCCATGAACAGCATTTCCTTCGTGACCGGAACTGCCAATCGTATAGAACGTAAGATTTCTCGCCCTCAATCTTCTCGCTGCCAAGTCAAGGTGACGGCTAATCATTTGTGATTCAAATACGTCCATGAACACGGACCGAGTCATGCCCGAGCTATTAAAATTGACAGGCGTATGCAACTCAGGAAGGTTTCCCGCCTTGACCCAGTTAATAAAATTCTGATCGATCACTTCCGAGCGGTTAGGATTTGTCATCGTATGACTTCTCTTGAGAGTATGATTCAACAGGTTAAGGTGATGTATTTACCGGAATTAATCTCTAAAGGCTACGTCTCATTAGAGCAAAAAAATCCGGGCAGCCTGCCCGGATTTCTAGATCTAAACTCTAACTTGCTAGTGATTACCGATGTCCCATCGCAATCCACTCTGGGTCCTCAGCCTTTACATTGTTAGCAGGAAGATTTTGAGTTCCAGCAACCGTGAAGGCAACATCCCAAATTTTACCAAGGAGTGCTGATGCGCGTGCAATCCTAGGTGTCAGGTCTGTCGTGAGCCACTTATCATCTGGATTTGAGGATTCAAACTTTTGATAAACCGTCTCGAGAGCATTGAAAGCATCATCGGCTTCAGTCCAAGATATATGCTGAAGTTCAGAGTTTTCAAGGTCGTTACCGATGGACCGCTCAAGACCGCTGCGGCGCTCGCCCGCAATTTTTTGGGTCGCATCGAATAGGTGGTTGTCATCCATACGATCAACCAGTGTTGTCTCGTAGTACTTGTGAACACCCGGTTTGTTTATAGACTGACCATCGTAATCAGTAGATGCATGCATTGGCTGAGTCATATCGCCAACATAGTGACCCATAACTCCAGCGATTTGAACGGCGCGCTTAAAGTCACCTTTTTTTAACGCGGCTACGAGCTGCACGTAAAAGTCACTTACACGCCACATGGCTAGGCCATGCTTTGCAACAAAATCCCGACCAAGTTCATCTTCTGCGCGACCAACGGCCAAATCAGCAAGACTTTCTCCGAGACGGTTGCTGCCGTAACCATCCATCTCAAACCAGTGCATCGGCTTTTCGAGGTTGGCGTTAGCACCAGACTTCCACTTCACATCCGGAGTGTTTGCAAAACGGATGATCTGCTGGCTGTTGGCATCAAGGAATTTTTTGGCTTGGGGGTTGGCGACCATAGAAATCGCCACTCGGTTAACTGTCGAGTGCCCTTTTCCGCCCCATGCGAAAGCATGAGAGGAGAGTAGAGCTCCTAAAATGAGCACACTGCACGTAGAAACCTGCATCATAATTTCTCCCATAGTCAAACATTATACGGTGTTTGGTAGAAACGCCGGCCCGATTGCCGGTTTATATGGGTACACCAATAAAATTTATTGGCGACTTTCGGAGACTATATGTCCCCTCAAGACAAGTCAAATTGATTCTATGGGGTTTTAAGTAAAGATCTTATGAAGACGCCGTCCGAAAGGCTTCAAAATCAACTGATTAGGGCACTGAGGCTGAACAGACGAGCCAAAGCGAACCATCTGGCAGTGGTTCATGAGAGTTCTAATTAAATCAATATTTTCAAGTGTTTTACTTGCATCTATGCCCTGGAGATAACAACGCTCCGCAGGTCGGGCAAAGGTCCAGAACCTGTCCACCGTCGGCGCGCCCGGGAGACCTAGTGCCCCCTGGCCCCTGGACGCCCTGCATCATCTGCTCTTGAAATTTCTGAACTGCAGAGGAAATACGAGATTTCACCAGCTTGAAAACCAGCCAAATAATGACCACTGGTAGGATAAAACGTCCCAAAGCCCAAATTGCCGGGAGAGCGGCCCCGCGGGATGCCGAAAACATGGCCGCCAGCAAGATTCCTAAAGCAAGCCACTGACCGAGGCTGGCTTTCACATGTACTACAACTTTTCTCATGATATTTGCCTTATTTTTCTAACCTAACTCATATTTATCTGTAGCCATAGCACGTTGAGAGGCTCTTCTCGTTAACAGCCCAGCGCCGACTGCCAAAATCCCTGCAAGAATGCCACCGATGGCCCATAGCCTGGCCCTACCCTCGGGGACACCTGATACACCCACTAAAACATCTTGAGCCGCTATAACCATTCGGTTGGAGGTCCAAACACTATACCTTTGCATGTCCTGAACATCTGAGCCCGCCTCCGAAAGATCCTGGGAATCTATGTCCAAAAGACCTCTGGGAGACATTACGGTTAACTCACCGACATCAACCATAGCTTTCAGATGTAACGTTGCTTGGCCAAATGACGCCGGCAGCATAAAACCAACACTGAGGACGCTCACTCCTGGGGGAAACTCTTTTTGCACCACAAGGCCTAAGTCCCCTAACTTTAAATCCGCCGCCGCTATACCCTCGATCGGCTGGAAATCCTTGGCCTCACGAGGTAGCAATACTGGCAATGAAAAACGCTCAGGGACTTGACCGCGATTATTGACAGCTGCCACCCAAGTTCCCAAAATCTGGTCGATTCCAGGCTTCAGAACAATCAGCTGCTTGGGCATTAAGACAACTTCCGCAAAAGAGGTGCTTGCGAGAAAAATCCACGCTAATAAAAAAATACCTGAGACAATTCGCGAGCATTTTTTCATAGACCTTCCCCAGAATGATCCTGTTCGGACGTCTGAAAACTCTTCAGCCACGAAATTCGTCGGGCAACATCGACGTAGCGACTCGTCAAATATCGCTGACGCTGACGCCACTCAACCGCAGAGATTTCCCCGGCCGTGGCACCAGCCTCGTCACGAAGCCATCGTTCCAGGATTGCCGTTTCCCTGGAAAATAGAGATGAAAGATCGTCAGATGCTGACGCATCCTGAAGACTGCCACCTGGACCGGTAAAAAACGGCAAGAAGACGATAATGACAATGAATAAACTGATGAACGAACAAATCAACAATAAGGGGTTCATGACCGAACTCCTTTCGCATGACGACGGTCGTCCAATTTTTTCTGCATCTCCGCAACCACGTCCTCCACTGAACGAGTTGTCATTTCATCGCGATCAACGCGGCTGCTGCGTGACCAAACAGTAAGCCAGATCAATATCGGACCGAGGATCAAGACCGCAATAGGCACCAGCCAGGCCAACAAGTGTATGCCCTCCCGCGGAGGTGCACGTAAAATCCATGGACCATATCTCTCAGTGAAAAACTGCAGAATTTCATCTTTGGACTTCCCGGCAACCATCTGCTCCTTCACTTCATTTTTAATCTGGATGGAGAACGAAGCATCGCTATCGAGAACACTTAGCCCGGTACACGTTGGGCAACGCAAGTCGCCAGCCACATCGCGAAACTGATTATCATCTACTTTCAAGTCGTCCCGAGATTTTGCAATTCCTTGAGCCGTAGCTAAATCAGAAAAAAAACATGCAAAAATCAGCGCGAAAGGAAAAATTAATCGCATCATGCCTGTACCTCCCATGCGCCAGCAGCCACGTCACGGGAGCGTTGCCCACGATGTCGGTCCGAAATTGCAATCAAGCCCCCACCAGCCAGTAAAAATGCAGCCAACCACACAAACCTAACGGCGGGATTAATATGCACCTGTAATGTCACGGTTGCCCCTGATTTTCGTTCAAAGTCGGCAATGACCACGTACAAATCATGCCAAATGAAACTAACCACGCCAACTTCATTTAAAAGCTCTGGTTTCGTAGGATACTTACTTTTAGCGGGGAAAATCATTCCCAGATTTTCGCCATTCCGGCTAACCATCAGTGGCGCCTGAAAGAGAGTTACATTGTCCTGCTGATCCGTATTCATGCCGTCAAATTTTAAATTGTAGCCATAAAACTCATGGGTTTGACCTTTTGCTAGCGTCACTTCACTCACGAGGCCTCTGTAATTTCCCAAAAAACCAAAGATAGCCACCAGCACACCCACATGCGCTAACCAGGCGCCAATGAACGCACGGTTTCGATTCCACATCAGCGAAACATTCCAATTCAAATCACCCAGGCGATTTAAAAAATCTAAAGAGATGGTCATTAATGCCCAAGAACACAGATAAAGACCAACGACTTGAGCACCCAAGGCGAATCGGGAAGGAGTTAAAAAAACATCTCCATAATATATCAACGCCACGGTAAGAGGCACAGCCATCAGCGAGGAGCCGATCATAGTCGAGCGAGCCTTTGGAATACGGCTAGTTTGAAAGCGCATAATGTTACCGATGGCAAGCATGATAATTATGCCCAACCCAATCCACGGGGCGAACGCATTGAAATAAGGAGCTTGAATTGATGTTTTCTGGCCGGTTACCGCTTCTGAAACGATTGGAAATAAGGTCCCAATTATGACGATAGCGGCCAATGTGAGTAGCAGAAATTGAGTCATCACCAGCGCCGATTCTTTACTTATGCCCCAAACCTTGTCGGTGTCAGCCGGAAGAACTGCATGAGCGCGCCAAGCATAAAGGATCACAAACAACGTCATCAGGACCGCAAGAAAACCGAGATAGTTTGGTCCAATCGGAGATTCTGCAAAACTATGCACCGACGACACAATTCCCGAGCGGGTTAAAAACGTTCCAAAAAAACACATGAAAAAAGCTGTCACAGCGAGAATAATTGAAAGCCGCTTTAAGTGGCCCAACTTTTCCTGAACAATAAGAGAATGCAGGAGCGCTGTCGACAACAGCCATGGGATCAACGAGCTATTTTCTACGGGATCCCACGCCCAATAACCAGCCCATCCTAGCTCCACATAGGCCCATCGACCCCCAAGCCAAACTCCGCAGGTCAAGGCGATCCATGCAAAAAGACCCCAACGCCGAATCGTGCGCAGCCATCCATCGGTCACATCACCATAGCAAAGTGCAGCAACCGCATACGCATAGGGTATAGCTAGTGCTGTATAGCCGGTAAACAAAGTTGGCGGATGAATGGCCATGTAGGGGTTTTGAAGCAATTCATTCATACCTCGACCATTGGCCATGGGTGGGAACATTCGCGCAAAAGGATCAGAATAAGAGATGGTCATGTAGAACATCCAACTCAAAACAGCCTGCAGCGCAGCATTGACCCACGGCATGATGTGTTCGTTATCCTTTGCCCCTGTCCATAAAGCCAAGGCACTGAATATCGAAAGAAGAAGCGTCCAAAGGGTATGACTACCCTCGAGGGAGCTCCAAAACGCGGTAATTCGATAGATCGGCGGCAAGTCGTTAGACGAGTTTTTGAAGATGTAAGCCACCGAATAGTCGTGTTGAAAAAAAAGAAACCATAGGATGCAACTAGCCAACAGACAAAGTACCGCACTTACCGTCGAAGCAATCCTTGCAGATCGAAAAAGGCGCCTATGACGCATGCGCCCAGCAAAAATGCTACTGACAGTGCTGTAGACACTGAGAATCGTGCACAAAAAAAGAAGGAAAAAACCAAGATCTGCTAACATTGAAAGCACCCATTTCTAAGCCAGAGGAATAACACTACCACTTGACGACCGGTGGCAGAGACACAAAAATGGCCTCCGTATTGCCCCCAGTCATAAGCCCAAATCGCGTCCCACGATCCCATGCCAGATTGAACTCCGCGTAACGCCCACGCCAATATAGCTGAGCGTCTTTGTCTTCCGGGGTATAAGGTTCATTTTTGCGCCTTTTTAGAATCTCTGGATATGCCGTGCAGTAGGCATTCGTCACTTTAGAGAGAAAGTGGATCATCTGATCAAAATCGCCTTTCAGATAGTCGAAAAATATACCGCCGACGCCGCGGCTAGACTTACGGTGGGGAATGTAAAAATACTCGTCACACCACTGCTTGTACTTCTCGTAGGTTCCATGGGTTTCGCCCTGGCAGGCCTCTTCAAGAGCTGCGTGAAAAGCTCTGGTGTCGTCATCAAAGACTTTAAAAGGAGTCAAATCTGCCCCTCCTCCGACCCAAAATGTGTCACCAACTTCAAGACAGCGCACATTCATATGCGCAATAGGAGCCATTGGCGAATACATGTGAGTAATTGTTGAGACACCTGCCGCCCAAAATGGTTTACCTTTGTGCTCCCCCTCAATGGCGGGATACTCAGGACCAGAAACAGCCGAAACATTGCAACCAGCTTTCTCGACGACTGCCCCCCGGATGACACCCATGGTGCCACCACCGAGACCCTCGCCGCGATTCCAGGGCTTCCTTTCTGACTTGGAGTGACCATCTATTTCTTCAAAGGAGGCCAAAAGTCGGTTTTGCACGGACCAGAGCAAATCCATAAACCTGGCTTTTTGATTGTCAGATAGAATACCCATTTAACCCTCTTATATTTCAGGGACTAAGCCTTTTTGGTCGGGCCCAGACTATGACGGTCCCAGCATCTTGTCGAGTCCAAAGGACACCTATCTGAGGGGATACCCGAACGGATATTATTCATTGGCATTCTATTAAAATTGCCTTATAAATCGACACGCGAATCAAAGGCAACCAGGGGTTTTCGTGGAAACGATTGGAACAGATATCAGCGCACCGATACAGACCGGGGGCGCCACAGAGAAAATCTACGTTAAAACGTTAGGTTGTAAGGTCAATACGTTCGACTCCCACGCCATTGAAAACCAGTTTAAAGCAATCGGCTATGAGCTTGTAGACGACCCATCTGAAGCCACCATTAGCGTGGTTAACACCTGCAGCGTTACCCATAATGCCGACAAAGAGGCTCGCTACCTCGCGCGGAGATTTCGCCGTGATAATTCTGGTAGCTTTGTTGTCATGACGGGGTGCTACGCGCAGACAGACTCTGCCCGATTACTTGAGATGGATGAAATTGATGTCGTCGTCCCAAACGAGGCAAAAGACCAGCTTGTTTCTTTTGTTCAGGGACAATTACGCGCTCGGCGCGAAGGCCGCCCCGTCCTGAAGATGCCTGAAGGCATCAAAACTGTTTCAGAAAACAAGCAATCTCATTTCAAGTCTTCATTGACACTGTTTGACCGCGCAGACTCAACACAGACCCGCGCATTCGTAAAAATTCAGGATGGCTGCAACGGATTTTGCGCTTACTGTCTTATTCCTTATGCACGTGGCGCAAGCAGAAGTGTCCCTGAAGATCAAGCTATTTCCGAAATTAAACGTCTCGTTGCGATGGGAACGAAAGAAATCGTCCTAACAGGAATCCATATTGGTGATTACGGCTTAGATAACTTGCCCGCCACGCAGCCCCAAACTGAGAGCGAACCCTTTGTTGAGTTCATGAAACGTCTTTTTGACATTGACGGCCTAATGCGGGTACGAATTTCATCTCTTGAGCCGGCTGAACTTACGGAAGACCTGATTAAGGTGTTAGCTGAGCACAAAAACCGTTTTTGTGAGCATTTTCATTTACCTCTGCAAGCAGGCCATGACGACGTCTTGCGCCGGATGAGGCGAAAATATGACACCGCAAGATACCGTGAGTCATGCGAGATGGCTCGCCAATATTTCCCTGATGTATGCCTGGGAGCAGATGTCATTCCAGGATTTCCTGGCGAGTCCGAAGAACAGTTTGAGAGCACTTACCGCTTCATTCAAGACGTGGGGCTTAACTACCTTCATGTTTTCCCCTACTCCCGCCGCCCGAACACAGCAGCAGACAGAATGCCCGATCACATTGATGCAGTAACGGTCAAAGATAGGGCTCAAAAACTTAGAGATCTCTCAAAAAATCTTCGAAAAAACTACATGGCTCGTTACATCAATCAGACCGTAGAAGTCCTATGGGAGCGCAATATGGATGAATTAGGACGTCCACTAGGCACGACACGAAACTATTTGAATATTGCTGCAAATCGCGCATCGGATCTTACTAGACAGGGAGCAACAAGCCTTTGGACGATTAAAGGTTTCATCGGCGAGGAACGTATGCTTGCTGTCCCTATGGATCTCCATTAATTGCCAAATCCCAATGGGAAAGCCTTCTCCCCGGTGACCATAACAACTAAATTTTTTAATTTTGCACTGGTCTCGGGATCCGCCGAAATGATCCAAGGAAATCGTGCTGCTCAACTATTGTTTGCAGATGCGATCGCAGAAAAATGTAAGATCATTGCCCGCAGTGACGTCGACGCCTCCACGTGGTTGATGGAACTCAGTAAACTAAAAATGACTGAACGTTTTAATATCTCGGCTTCAACCGAGAGTTCTATTACAGATCTGACCAGTACAAAGTCAGCCGTCCTTGGCGCTGACGAACAGTTGACAGGCCTAGCCGACAGACTGAGCGTCCCATTTATGCTTCTCCCATCATTTTCTGAACTCTCTGAAGCCAAACCAACCCTAGAATGGTCCCAAAAAAAAGTTGCTATTATTGGGCCTGAATCCAGTGGCAAAACAACCCTAGCCCGCGAACTGGCGGAATATTTCAAAACGCTTTGGGTTCCTGAATATTCTCGAATGTTATTTGAATTTCTCGGCGTCCCCGCCACTCAGGCAGATATTGGACTCATCGTAGTTGGACAGTATGCACTTCAAAAAGCATATGAAGCGTTCGCAACAAGACCATTTATCTGTGACACTGAACCCAGACTATCCAAAATTTGGTCGCAACGTCTCTACAATTATTGGGATCAAGATTTGGATGCCATGACGCGTCAGAGCTCATTTGCTCACTACTTAATTACGCGACCTGACATGCCGTGGGAGCAAGACCCGCTTCGTTGCTTACCACATGATGGAGCAGAATTTTTTAAGGTTTGCAGCCGTGAATTTTCCAAACTAAATCTACCAATATCTGAAATCTACGGTCATGGCCCTGCACGCCTACAAAATGCTATGACTGCGCTGGAGTACCTGTGGACTTAGAAATTCTATTTCGCGATGAGCAAATCATCGCCGTAAATAAGCCATCAGGTTGGGACGTACACCGAAATGAGTTTAACCGCCATCGACCCATAGTTCTCCAGGCTTTGCGAAATCAAATCAATAAGGAAGTCCATCCCGTTCACCGTCTTGACGGCGGTACCAGCGGGGTTCTCTTGTTTGCCACCGAAAAAGAAGTTCTTAAATTTCTTAACGAACAATTTCAGGCAAGAGAAACTCACAAGACCTATCACTGTATATCTCGTGGCTACGCTAAAGATGTTGTCTGCCAGGAACCACTGCGCGTCCATGAAAACATGGTCGACGCGGAGACCGAAATAAAGTGCCTTTCAAAAATTG
The DNA here is from genome assembly GCA_945897695.1 of Pseudobacteriovorax antillogorgiicola. Lineage (GTDB taxonomy): Bacteria > Bdellovibrionota_B > Oligoflexia > Oligoflexales > RGVZ01 > CAMDKS01. The sequence continues at coordinate 12,501 of CAMDGW010000026.1, forward strand.
AACTGCCATGGCCCAACGAAAAATTCACGCAAAGTCGCTACAGCTATCTAGAAATAACCCCCCGTACCGGCCGATATCATCAGATTAGACGGCACTTGCGTCATCTTGGGTGGCCTATTGTAGGAGACAGCAAACATGGAGACGGCACTCACAATCAGCTTTGGCGAGACAAAATGGATATCAGCAGGCTACTTCTACACGCATCCAGGCTGACCATCACGCATCCATCAGGTGTGCCCTTGTCTATTGAAGCTCCCCTGCCACCGGAGATGCAAAAGGCTTTAGAGATTGTCGGTTGGTCAGCTACTTAACAGCCGATCAACAACCACTCTCGCGCATACACTTCTCGTAGCACCCAGGCGGTTCTGAAATGCATCGCATTGAACAAAATCGACTTGCCTCACTACAGTCATCAGCGGACAGATATTCAGGCAAATCCACGTATATACTGGGATTTGGAGCTATCAATTGAGAAGGACCTAAATAACCGAAAGTTAGAAAGACTAGTACGTTAAAGCTATTTGTTCTCAAACCCCCTCCAAAATGGAAAATCGACGAACTAAAGGCGCGTAGCAACCACCAAAAAAATCATCTAGGTGTAAAAGCACCAACATCGGAATAATTTTTATCTTTTCACAAAAATAATGGTCGGGCAATAACGGACGCCCAAAGACCGCACAAATCAAACACGTCGTCTTTCCTAAAGTTTCAAGACCACCAGGCCGATCACCCCGTACACTATCGCGAATTTGATTATAGCCAAGGAGACAGGCAATGCGCACATCGGGCATTATTTTGATGATTTCACTTGCCAGCATTTGGGCCTGTAAACAGCGTCAAACCGCGTCGCGGGTAAAAATCGATACGGGATCGATGAAAGGGTTCATTTTACCTGGTAAAGGTTTTAACCTAGCTACCAACGATGTCTCCAACGCGGTGTGTGTTAGCGGCGATAAAATGACGTCAACTTCCGAAGAGTCTCCGGCAGATTCGGAAAAACCCAGCTCGAGCACAGACACACTCGAGAATCAAAATAAGGATCCCGCCACCGGTAGCTCCATAAACGGTGGCGACACCAATCCAGTACCGGCAGGAAATAATAGCGGAGAGCTGAAAAATGAGCCTGTGAGTCACGCATCGGACGACATACAAGACATTGGCGATATTGCCATTGAACATGCCAGTGAACGCCGCCAAGGCATGAAACTCGGCGAGCAAGGCGGGGCAACCGATATCACGCTTTACTACTTAAACTCCACCCGCGACGTAGCAGCTGCTATTGACGCCACCTACGCAAACAACGCTTCGGCCAGCATGACTAAAAAGAAAGTTAGTGGCGAAATAGCGTCAAATTTTGAGGCACAATTAAACACAAAATTTCAGAACTCACGGGAAAATATCTATATTTTGATGCACGGCCGCAAGGAGTTCCCAGCCAAAGCTAGCAACGCCATTGTAAACGGTTACTTCAATAATAAGCATCGAAAACTGGTATTTGGAGCCAAGACATTGCCAGAAGACGAGAAGGCACTTGCCGAAAGCTGGCGTCGTTTAGTCGGCACCTGCGGCGACCATTTCGTAGAATACACAGTTCAAGGCAGAGAACTCTGGATGGTAGCTGTCATGAACAAGAGGAATTTTGAAGCTTCTATGGGCGGATCCGTGAACTACGGCGCAAAAGCCGGAGCTAAATTCGGAGACACAGCTAGCGCCTCCAAAGAAATGAAAGCAGGAATCAAAGCTGACGGTTCTAATAAGTTCATGAGTCAGGCCGTTGATGTTGCCGTAAAGGCGCGTGGACGTAATCAAGCTGAGGGCAGCAAATTAACCTTGGAAGACTCCTTGGCAGAAATGAACAAATTTCTTACCGCCGAAGAAACTAACAATGAAGCAGTTTTGACCATTGGCATTAAGAGTTATGATGCTGTCACTTTTATGTTTGATTCTGAAATTGAAAAGCGTGGCGGTGACATTTTCACCCGCAAGATCCGTGACACTGCTCGCATGAATACAGACGTGCTTGCAAAACTTCTTACTGAAGAGAACTGGGCCTCCAAAGAAGCTGATCGCTTGTGGAATAGTTATGGTTGGGAGCAATGGAGTTTGGACCCGCGATTTCATAATGGAGTTGCCTCCCAATACAAGTCTTTAAAAGTGTATCTGCGCAAGATCTCAGATGCTTTTGAATATTGCGGCGGACGTAGCGCTGACTTCAATAGTGTCTCCGCAGAATGTATTTCCATGGCAACTGCTGTGGCAGGATCAGGCCGTCCGCAGCTTCAGCTCCCAGAACCCTTCCCACACGCCATTAATTTTTGGATGCCACCAGCTACCATTTCAGCTGCCGAGATGAAGAACTGGGGAAATGGATCAGGGGAAGTTACTTTTGATGAGGCAAAGAAAACCTGCTCAAGCGACAATCAGACTGGATGGACAATTCCTGGCCAAGATGACTGGAAGCGAGTTCTGGATGCCTCATACTTCTACACTAAATGGAAGAAAGATCAGGATCCAGGATACAAAGCTGATGAAGATAAAGTCTTCCTTAGTTATCCATGCGGACGCTTCAAAGGTGCAACCTTTTGGAGCGACAGAGCTGGAAGTGTCGTTCAAATGAACCACACATGCGACAGCTCGCAAATCCAAGATGCGGACGTTCCAAGTTCACAGCGATATAGCAGCTGGATCTTTTGGACAAAGGAAAAAGCAAGATTTGCTTGTATCCGCTACAAAGCAAAATAATCTCGCCGCTTACAATATAAAACCTTGGGGAGGCCCTAGTGGCCTCCCTTAAATTTTGGCTTTATACCTTTCCAACAAGAAAGATAGTCCTGTTGCAAGGTAGAGCTCTCTAGTGCTTGCTTGGTTGGGTGATAAATCCAGCAAGATTCAAACATGAACGCTAGCGTCTGCCCCAGATGTTCAGGCTTAAGCTTGGCCTCGGTCGCAGATTCAAAAGCTCCGGCATCCGGCCCATGGGCCTGCATGCAATTATGAAGTGACGAACCACCGGGCTCAAAACCACCTGCGGGCTTTGCATCGTAGACACCGTGAATCAGCCCCATGAACTCACTCATAATATTTCTATGATACCAGGGTGGCCTGAATGTATCCTCGGCAACCATCCAACGAGGTGGGAAAATCACAAAGTCAACATTGGCCTGCCCTGGAAGTCCAGATGGAGAGGTCAGAACAGTGAAAATTGACGGATCTGGGTGATCGAAACTCACGCTGTTAATCGTGTTAAATCGCTTTAGATCATATTTGTAGGGGGCATAGTTACCAAACCAACCAACCACATCCAGAGGAGAGTGCCCAATATTGGCCTCCCACTGGTTACCGGAAAACTTGGTTACAAGTTTATATGATCCGGTCTTCTCTTCATACGAAGCTACCGGGTATTCAAAATCCCTTGGGGATGCAAGGCCATTGGCACCTATCGGCCCTAAGTCTGGCAACTCCAGCTTTGCGCCGTACACTTCACAAATATAACCAACTGCAGCCTTTTCCAGCAGGCATACCTGAAACTTCACACCTCGAGGAATCACGCAAATCTCTGTTGGACCCACGTCCAGTATTCCCATCTCGGTTTTGAAGAGTAGTCGCCCCTGCTGAGGAACAATCAACATGTCGCCATCGCAATTATAAAAAAACCGATCGGTCATGTCCTTGTTACAACGATACAGGTGTACTGCACTTCCAACTCTGGTCTGAACACTGCCATTCATTGCAAATGTTTCAATACCCTCAATAAAATCTTTGGTGCCTTGAACCGCTGGCAGCGGGCTCCACCGAAGCTGCATTGGTGTCGCCGGACCCTCGACGTCTGGCGCACTTTTCCAAGACCCGTTTGCTATCTGATGAAACTGATCATGCATGACACTTGGTCTGATCCTGTATAACCATGAACGGTAGTTTTGCTTTCGAGGCATCGTGAATGCCGTTCCACTTAGCTGCTCCGGATATAGGCCATGGGGCGGCTTTTGGGGAGAGTTCCGACCAACTGGAACCGCGCCAGCCAACGCCTCCGTCAAATGTTCATTATTAAAGCCACAGATATATCTAAGCTCACTCACGATTGCCTCCGAGACACTGTACAAGGACTGCATACAGCTGCAATGTACCTCTGCCAAATCTAATGGTCAATTAATTGATATCTGGCGTAAAAATCAGCCCGAAGTGAGAACAGGGTCGAATAGAATGATCGAGATTAAACCGACTGAATATCTCGCGACCATTTTGCCAACAACTCGGTCAAATCATCGATCAAGTCCGAGGGCACGCGGCCTGCGGCAAGATCGAAATTTTTTTGTTTATTAAGCATCTCCTGCTTAGAGTCCAGGATTGGAGTGCCCGTGAGTTTTTTTGCGATACCGATTTTTCGAACAACGTCGATACGCCTGCAGACAATCTCGATCAGGTCGTCATCAACTTTGCGCAATTGTTGTCGCAACTCGTTAAGTTCTTGATTTTGATCGGAAGGCATCCCATTCTCCTGCTACGTGGCGCTCTGAAATCATTTTTTAGAGAATTTGATAATTCGTCGTCCAACCGAACGACCGGCCCCATCAAAGACTTCCGCATTATAAAGCAAGCCATCATCCGCCTTCACTGTTGCTGGAGCGAAGATTTTAAACTCACCTGCTGCACTCTGCACCTGCACGGCTGATGGGTTGGAACACGATTCTCGACCTTCGCAAATTTTTACAGTATGAGCTTGATCTAGGCCAACACTAATCGTCAATGGGGTAACGTTAATATTTGCGGACTCTCCAAGGGCTGCAAAAATTTTACTATCAGCGCCAGCAGACGAGGTCACGAAATCATCCGTACAAGGATCTTCTTTTGTCAGCCCCTTCACTGAAAATGCATGATTGATCAGACACCAGTCTGAATGCCGGGTGGTCGTGTTATTGTCGTCATCAGCAAGTCTCTGAACAATTTTATACGAGGCAAGATAGCTATCTGCCTCTTTGAGATGAGAAAAAAACAGGGCCGCCGCTTTCTCATGTCCGGCATCACCGTATTTATTCATCATACGTTTGCGAAGCTCCCAGAACGCACCTCCGATAATCGCAGCGCCATGGTGCAACCGAGCCGA